>CBFGNA010000177.1:0-5745 GCA_965650045.1 uncultured Polaromonas sp. | reverse complement strand
CCTGGAATGCGGCGACCGATGCGGTGCTCGACTGGCTCAAGAATGCGCCGGCTTTCGATGCGGCAGCCTTGGCCGCTGCCGAGAAGGAGCTGCGCCGCGCCGGTGCGCGCGAGTGGCGCGCCGTCGGCGAATCGCTCACGGCGGCCAGCCTGGTCGCCGCCCGCGCGAACGCGCTGCGGGATGGCCTGCAGCGCCCGCGCGCGCTGGCTGGCTGGTTGCGCGACCTGCGTACCGCCTTGCAAGTGGCGGGCCAGTGGGACGGTTTGTCGCGTGACGTGGCGGGTCAGGCGGTGCTCGATGCCTTGCGCCTGCACGAAGGCGCAGAAGCCGAGTTTGCCGACGCCGACGCGCGCATGCCGCTCGCTGACTTCACGGCCTGGGTGAACCAGGCGCTGGAGGCGGCCACCTTCAAGCCCGCGCATCCGGCGCAGGCGCAGGTGGTGATCCTGCCGCTGAGCCAGTTGCTGGGCCGGACCGTGCAGGCGGTGGTGTTGGCCGGATGTGACGAGCTGCATCTGCCGGTGTCCCCCGAGCCCGCCGGCACATGGACCCCGCCGCAGCGCGAAGTGCTGGGCCTGGCCTCGCGCGAAACCGAGGCGATGACGCAGCGCGCAGCCTGGCAGCACGTGCTGGCGTTTGCCCACCTCGATGTGCTCTGGCGTGAGAGCGACCAGGGCGAGCGCCTGATGCCCAGCGGTTTTGTGCAGGAGCTGCTGCTGCAGAACGCCGTGACCATGGCCCCCGATCCGCGGGTGCTGCGGCCGCTGGCCCTCACGCCCACGCCGCACCCCATGCCGACGGGGCAGGCGCTCCCGGTGCGCAGACTGTCGGCCAGTGCGTATGAAGACCTGCGGCGCTGCCCTTACCGCTTTTTTGCGCTGCGCCAGTTGCGCCTGCAGGAAGCCGACGAGCTGGACACCGAACTCGGCAAGCGCGACTTCGGCAACTGGCTGCACACCTTGCTGAAGATCTTCCACGAAGCGCTGCAACAATCACCGGCGCCTGACCTCGCGGCGCGCGAGGTCCTGATCAACAGCGCAGCCGAGCAGGCGGCCCGCGCCCTGGGCCTGAGCGACAGCGAATTTTTGCCCTTTGCCGCGAGCTGGCCGCGCGTGCGCGAGGGCTACCTGGCCTGGCTGGCGGCGCACGAAGCCGATGGCGCGGTATTCCAGGCGGCCGAGGTCGAACGGCAAACGCCGCTGGGCGACCTCACGCTGATCGGCACCCTCGACCGCATGGACCGGCTGGCCGACGGCAGCACGCTGGTGCTGGACTACAAAACCGAAAACCGCGCCACCACGGCCGAGCGGCTCAAGCAGCCGCAGGAAGACACACAACTCGCGTTTTACGCCGGCCTGGTGGAAGACGACACCCTGGCCGCCGCTTACGTGAACATCGGCGAGAAAGAAGCCACGCGTACTTACGAGCAGCCCGACATCGTGGCCCTGCGCGACGAGTTGCTCGACAGCATCGTCACCGACATGGCGCGGGTGGCACGCGGCACGCCACTGCCGGCGCTGGGCGAGGGCAAGGCCTGTGAATATTGCTCTGCACGCGGGCTCTGTCGGAAAGACTTCTGGTCATGAAAGCCGCCTACGAACACAACGGCCAGCCGGCGTCGGCCGAGGCGTTTTACGCGATTGCCTGCGACCCGCGGCGCAGCGTTGCGGTCGAGGCCTGTGCAGGCGCGGGCAAGACCTGGATGCTGGTGTCGCGCATTGTGCGGGCCCTGCTGGAGGGCGCGCAGCCTCAGGAAATCCTGGCGATCACCTTCACCAAACGCGCGGCCGGCGAGATGCGTGAGCGCCTGAACGACTGGCTGGAGCAGTTCGCCCATGCCGACGACGCCACCTTGCTGCGTGAACTGGCCATGCGCGGGTTTGCGCATGAAAAAGGCCCGCAGCCCCCGTCAGACGCGCCTGAGCAGCTATCAAATTTATACCAGCGCATCCTGGAGGCCGGGCGCACGGTGCAGATTCGCACCTTCCACAGCTGGTTTGCGGCCCTGCTGCGCAGCGCGCCGCTGGCCTTGTTGCAGCAGCAGGGCCTGCCGCTCAACTACGAATTGCTGGAAGACGATGCGCCGGCGCGCGCGCTGGTCTGGCGGCGCTTTTATGCCGCCCTGGTGGACCAGCCCGAGCTCCGGGCTGATTTCGAGGCCGTGGTGCAAAGCTATGGCCGTTTCCAGGCCGACAAGGCGCTGCAGGCCGCGCTCGACAAACGCACCGAGTTCGCGCTGGCCGATGCCACCGGTGTTATCGAGGCATCGGTCCAGCATTTCACGGCGCAGTTCACCGAATTTGGCGGCCTGGACGAGCCGGAAGAGTTGCTCACCAGCAACCGCTTTCACCGTCAGACCCTGCGCGACGCGGCGGTGGCGCTGGCGCGCGCGAACGCACCGACGTTTGCGGCCAAGGGGGTGGAGCTGGAGCAGGCGCTGACCGCCGGCGACATGCAAGCCGCGTTTACAGCGCTGTTGACTGAGAAGGGCACACCGCGCAAGTTCGGTGAAAAAATCGTCGGCATCGAACAGGTTCGGGTGGCGCAGGAGCTGGTGCTGCGCGTGCTGGCCGCGCGCCAGCAGCACGACGCCTGGCTGTACCAGCAGCGCATGGTGCGGCTGGCGCGGCTGCTGATTGCGGAATTCACCGCCCTCAAACAGGAGCGCGGCTGGGTTGACATGAACGACATCGAAACGGCGGCGCTGACCTTGCTGGGCGACGAGTTGCTGTCGGGCTGGGTACAGCAACGGCTGGACGCGCGCATCCGCCATCTGTTGATCGACGAGTTCCAGGACACCAACCCGCTGCAATGGCAGGCGCTGTGGTCCTGGCTGAGTGCCTACGGCGGAGCCGGTGGCGGCGCGGGCGCGGCGCCCAGCGTGTTCATCGTCGGTGACCCGAAACAAAGCATTTACCGCTTCCGCCGCGCCGAGCCGCAGGTCTTCAGGGCCGCGCAGCAGTTTGTGCGCGAGGGCCTGAACGGCGAACTGCTGAGCTGCGACCACACGCGGCGCAATGCGCAGCGTGTGATCACCACCGTCAACGCCGCCATGGGCGCGGCGCGCGACGCGGACGGTTATGAAGGTTTCCGGGATCACACCACCGAATCGACCGAGGCCGGCGCGGTGGGCCGGCTGCCGGCGATTCCGCGCGGTACAGACATATCCGTTCGGGCTGAGCCCTTCGACAAGGCTCAGGACAGGCTTGTCGAAGCCCTCGACGGAACATCGGCCAGCCCTTCGACAGGCTCAGGGCGAACGGGCTTGGGCGGCGGCTGGCGCGACAGCCTGACCACACCGCGCGAGATTCCCGAAGAGACTCTGCGCACGCTCGAAGCGCGGCAAGCCGCCGCCTGGATATCTTCCTATCTCGCTGAGCGAAGCGGCCGCCGCGCAGGGCCGCCCCAAGCAAGGCCAGCCCCCTCGGGGGGCAGCGAAGTACGCGAAGCGACGAGCGTGGGGGCCAAAGACGTCATGGTGCTGTCGCGCAAGCGCGCCGGCCTGCTGCCGCTGCAGGACGAGTTGCGTGCCCTGCATATCCCGGCGGTGGTCGGCGAAAAGACGGCGCTCATCGATTGCTGCGAGGTGCAGGACGTGGTCGCGCTGCTCGATGTGCTGGTTTCGCCGCAGCACGATCTGTCGATGGCGCGCGCGCTGAAGTCGCCGCTGTTTGGCCTGGACGACGACGCGCTGGTGCAGATCGCACTGCAGCGTGCCAACACCGGCCTGTCGTGGTTCGAGGTGCTACAACAATCAGAGCAGCTTGCGCCCGCCACACAAGGGCTGGCGGCCGATTTTATGCAATACAAAGGCTGGCTCGATGCCTTTCCGCCGCACGACGCCTTGCAGGCGATTTACCACCACGGTGACGTGCTGGCAAAGTTCGCCGCGGCCGCGCCGGATGCGCAGCGCGCCAGCGTGCTGGCCAACCTGCGCGCCTTGCTGGCGGTGGCGCTGCAGCTCGACGGCGGGCGTTATGCCACGCCGTATGCCTTTGTGCGTGCGCTCAAGGCCGGCGGACAGCTGGCGCCGGCCACCGTCAGCGACGAGGCGGTGCGCCTGCTGACCATCCACGGCGCCAAGGGCCTGGAAGCCGAGGCCGTGTTGCTGCTGGACACCGATACGCTGGAGCGCAACGCCGACAGCATGGGTGTGCTGGTGGACTGGCCGGGCGAGGAAGTGGCGCCGAAAAAGTTTGTGTTCCTGGTCAGTGAGACACGCCCCCCGGCCTGCGCGGAAGAAACGCTCGCCGAGGAGCAGGCCGCGCGCCGGCGCGAGGAACTCAATGCGCTGTATGTGGCGCTGACCCGCGCGCGCCACACCCTGGTGCTGTCGTCGATCACGCCGCACCGCGAAACCACCGACAGCTGGTGGCGCCGACTGGACCGGCTGCTCGATGAAGTGCCGGCGCCGACCGCCCAATCCTTCGACAACGCCACGCATGCGCTGGACCACCTGCTGGAATTGCCACCGGCGCCCGTCCTGCCTGCGCTACCCGCGGTTGAAGTTGTTGTGGATGAAGATTCTGAACAGGCCCGTACCGGCAGGGCCATGCACCGGCTGCTGGAGTGGGGCACGCTCGGGCCGGCGCAATTGCGCGCCGTGGCGCGCGAGTTCCGCCTGACGCCGGCACAGGGTCAGCAGGCCGCAGACCGTGCGCGCAGCATCCTCGCGGGCTCTGGCGCCTGGGCATGGAATGCGGACGTGATCGCCTGGCAAGGCAACGAGGTTGAGCTGTTTCACGGCGGCCAGTTGCTGCGGCTGGACCGGCTGGTGCAGCGCCGGGATGCCGGGCACGAGGGCCACTGGTGGGTGCTCGACTACAAATCGAACGCCGCGCCGCAGCGCCTGCCCGAGCTGGTCGCCACCATGGCGCTTTACCGCGCGGCGGTGCAGGCCCTGCACCCGGGGCACACCGTCAAGACCGCATTTTTGACGCCTCAGGGTGCGGTGCTGGAAGTGCCGTGAGCATCGCACGGCGGGGCCGGGCGGCATAATCAAACCCTTGCCAATGTGCGCTGCCGGCTTCCTGATGCCGCCGGTGGCTTGAAGCCTTTTTGGCCTCCAGCCCTTGCTGGGCGTGCGCTAGCAGCTATCAAAATGATAGTTTTTGCACGCACGGGCCACCTCTTACTCCGGACTTCTCCTTGAACGACTTACCCGCCGCTGTTTCTCCCCACCGTGTCGCCGTCATCGGCGGCGGCCCGGCCGGCCTGATGGCCGCCGAGGTGTTGTCTGGCGCTGGTGCGGCGCTGGAGGTGCAGGTGTTCGACGCCATGCCCTCGGTGGGCCGCAAGTTTTTGCTGGCCGGCAAGGGCGGGCTCAACCTCACGCATTCGGAAGGGTCCGAGGCCTTCCTCAGCCGCTACGGCGAGCGCAGCGCGCAGATCGTGCCCTGGCTGTCCGCCTTCGGCCCGGATCAGCTGCGCGCCTGGGCCGCGGACCTTGGCGTGGAGACCTTTGTCGGCAGCTCGGGCCGGGTGTTTCCCAAGGACATGAAAGCCGCGCCGCTGCTGCGCGCCTGGCTGCAGCGCCTGCGCGGCGCCGGCGTGAAGTTTTCCATGCGGCACCGCTGGCTGGGCTGGGCCGACGACGGCGCGCTGAGATTTCAAACGCCCGCCGGCGAGACCACCTTCCAGGCCGACGCTGTGGTGCTGGCGCTGGGCGGCGGCAGCTGGGCGCGGCTGGGCTCGGACGGCACCTGGGTGCCGCTGCTGGCCGAACGCGGCGTCGCCGTTGCGCCG
>CBFGNA010000176.1:0-5771 GCA_965650045.1 uncultured Polaromonas sp. | reverse complement strand
ATGCGGCCCGTGCACTTGACGGTGTCGCCTTCGGCGATGTGTTCGTATTCGCCCAGAATCACGGAGCCGACGGAGTCCCGCTCCAGGTTCAGTGCCAGGCCGAAAGTCGGTGTGCCGTCAGCGGTTGCGGGAAACTCCAGCATCTCGCCCTGCATCACGTCGGACAGACCGTGGATACGCACGATGCCGTCGGTGACGGACACCACGGTGCCCTGGTTGCGGACGTCGCTGCCGGCGGTCAGGCCTTCAATGCGACTCTTGATCAGTTCAGAAATTTCTGCGGGATTGAGTTGCATGACTCTTTCCTTCTTTCTATGTTTGTTGACTACAGGCAGGAGATTGCGCCGGAGCGCGACATCACGAAATCAGCGCTGCTTTCATTTGCTCTAAACGGGCTTTGACCGAGGTGTCCAGCACCTCGTCACCCACCACGACCCGCACGCCGCCAATCAGTTCGGGCTCCAGCTCCACCTTGAGGTTGAGCTTGCGACCAAAACGCTTTTCAAGCGCCGACGACAAATCCGCCAGCGCCGGGCCTTCCATCGCAAACGCGCTGAACACGGTGGCGTCGGACGAGCCGGTTTGTGTGTTTTTCAGGACACGGAACTGGCTGGCGATTTCGGGCAGGACGGCAACGCGGCCGTTTTCAATCACGGTCCGCAGGAAGTTCTTCGCAGCTTCCGACAATTTGCTTTTGGCCACGCCCGACATCACGTCGAAGGTCTGCGCCGACGTCACGCTAGGGTTGCCTGCATATTGCTGCAACTGGACGTTGGAGGCAATCGCTGCCAGCTCATCGAGCCAGGCAGCGGTGCCGTCCAGGTCGCTCGCGGCGGTCTTGAACAGCGCTTCCGCATAAGGACGGGCAATGGTGGCTAGTTCTGCCATGGTGATGCTCGCTTGAAGGTTTCAGTCAAAGTCAAAGTTCGGTCTTCAGGCGGCCCAGCAAGTCGGCATGCACACCGGCATTGACTTCCTTGCGCAGGATCTGCTCGGCGCCCTTGACAGCCAGCGCGGCCACCTGCTCGCGCAGGGTTTCGCGGGCCTTGACGGTCTGCTGTTCGGCTTCCACCCTGGCGGCAGCAATGATCTTGTTGCCTTCTTCGGTGGCCCGTGCCTTGGCTTCTTCAATCATGGCCTGTGCGCGGCGCTCGGCTTCAGCCAGGCGCTGGGCGGACTCGTTGCGTGACTTGGCCAGTTCTTCTTCCACACGCTTGTTGGCGACGGAAAGTTCGGACTTGGCCTTGTCGGCCGCAGCCAGACCGTCGGCGATCTTGCGGGCGCGCTCGTCCAGGGCAGCCGTGATGGGTGGCCACACAAACTTCATCGTGAACCCGACCAGAATCAGGAACACGATCAACTGGATTATTAGGGTACCTGTAATGCTCACTGTTCATCCTTTCCCCAGGAGCCCGGCCAGCGGCCAGCCCGAAGGAATGACATTTTTAGGTTAGATGAAGGCTTACTTGGGCAGGTTGGCGATTTGCGCCAGGAACGGGTTGGCCGTGGCGAACCACAGGGCAATACCGGTACCGATAATGAAAGCCGCGTCGATCAGACCGGCCAGCAGGAACATCTTGGTTTGCAGCTCGCCCATCAGCTCAGGCTGGCGTGCAGCGGCTTCGAGGTATTTGCTGCCCATGATGCCGATACCGATACATGCGCCAACAGCGCCGAGACCGATGATGAGGCCGGCGGCCAGAGCGACAAAACTAATAACTTCCATGATGACTCCTTAGGACTAGGTTGCGAGAGAAAAAAGAAAACAAAAAACGTCAGTGGTGATCGTGGGCCTGGCCGATGTAAACCAGCGTCAGCATCATGAACACGAAAGCTTGCAGCGTGATGATCAGGATGTGGAAGATCGCCCACGCAGAACCGGCAATGATGTGGCCAATCGCCAGGCCGATACCGGTGGCGGACAGTGACCACGCGCCGCCCATCAGGGCAATCAGCAGGAAGATCAGTTCGCCGGCGTACATGTTGCCGAACAGTCGCATGCCGTGCGACACCGTCTTGGCAACAAACTCGATCACCTGCATCAGGAAGTTGAAGGGATACAGCGCCCAGTGATTGCCGAAAGGCGCGGTGAACAGCTCGTGAATCCAGCCGCCCAGGCCCTTGACCTTGACGTTGTAGGCCAGGCAGGTGAGCAGCACCCCGAGCGACAGGCCCATGGTGACGGAGAGGTCAGCCGTGGGAACCGAGCGCATGTAGGCGTGGTGCGGGTCCAGGCCTGCCGCCCCGTGGCCCCAGGCCCAGATCGCCGGGATCAGATCCACCGGCAACAGGTCCATGGCATTGAGCAGGAAAATCCAGACAAACACGGTCAATGCAAGCGGCGCCACCAGCTTGCGGCTCTGGGCATTGTGAACAATGCCTTTGGCCTGGGAGTCCACCATTTCTACCAGCAGCTCGACCGCCGCCTGAAAACGCCCGGGAACGCCTGAAGTGGCCTTGCGAGCCGCCTTCCAGAGGAAGAAACAACCCACAATGCCCAGCACGATGCTGAAAAAAGCAGAATCGAGGTTGATGACGGTCAGATCAAAAGGACCCACCAGCTCCTTGTTGCGCCAATGCGTCAGGTGGTGAACGATGTATTCACCGGCCGTCTGGCCCCCATGTTCCGCAGCGTTCTCAGCAGCCATTTATCGCTCGCCTCAAAGTTTTTGATGCCTGGCCGCCAAAAACAGCGCGAACCAGGACACTTTCATTGTCACCACCAGGCCAATCAACATGATTGGCCAACTCAACATCGGAACCAGTCTCGGCGCCGCAAACAGCATTGCCAGCGTCAGCGCAACCTTGACCAGTTCCCACAAAAAGAATCCGGCTACAGCTGTACCCGGATTCATGGACCAAACCTTGCCCGTCAAACCGCGCGCAAAAAGCGCCGCAGGAATAACCACCGATAGCGAGCCGTAAAGAGCCGACCACCCCGGGCCCGGCTTTCCGGTCACTGCCCAGGCCAGCGCAGCCACCACAAGGCCTGCGGCCAATTGCCCGGCCAACACCCGCCAGAGCGAGACCTGCGGATGACTTTTTCGCAACTGCTGCGCCTGTTCGCGCGTCAGCGGCTTGAAATCCTCCTGGTCTGCCTCCACCCTGTCACTGAAAGTCCTTGCGGACTCCGGTACCGGATCAACCGCCGCATCTGTTATTTTGTTCATCACAAATCACGGGGCCGGTCACGGCTGGTTATTAGCAAAGCCCCTGATTATACGTAGAAACCCACCCGCCACCAAAATGCCCCTGCCTCCCGCTGCGGTGAAAAGCCGCACTGCCCGCAGCACAGGCCCGGCACAGCGATTGCGGGCGACAATCGGAACCCAATGCGTCGCATCCACGCGACGCCTGCCGCCCTTGGTGGTGCTTTTTGCCCACCGGAAAGACCCGCCATGCCCGCCCTGATGAAATTTCTCCATATTGCTGCTGCCGTGCTGTGGCTGGGCGGCATCAGTTTCATGCTGCTGGCGCTGCGCCCTGCCGCCGCCAGGCACCTGGCACCGCCCCAGCGCCTGCCGCTGATGGCCGACGTGCTGCAAAACTTCTTCAAGTGGGTCTGGCTGTCCATCGGGCTGTTGCTGCTGACCGGTCTGGGCATGCTGATGGCGGTGGGCATGAAAAACGCGCCTGTCGGCTGGCACCTGATGCTGGGCCTCGGCCTGTTGATGTTTGCGCTTTTTGGCCATTTGTTTTTTGGCCCGTTCCGGCGGCTGAAGCGGGCGGTCGCGGCGGCCGACTGGCCCGAGGGCGGCAAACGCGTCGGCCAGATCGCCATGCTGGCTGGCATCAATCTGGGCTTGGGCGCGCTGGCAATTGCGGCCGTCATTTTCCTGGCCTGAGGGGCCTTTGCCCCACCGACCAACCAAGCCATGACGCGCGACAAGCACACCCACCCCCCGGCCGGCAAGAAAAAGCAGGAACGGCGCAGCCACTGGAGCGACCGCTTCACCCAGGGCGTGAGCCGCGAAACCCTGGCAGCCCATCCGTGGCTCAAGCCCGTGGCGCACCACCTTCAGGAGCCGGGGCTGTGGCATCTTCAGCATGAGGCCGTGGCCCGCGGCGTGGCCATCGGGCTGTTCTGGGCCTTTGCGCTGCCGGTCGCGCAAATCCTTGCCGCCGCCGCGCACTGCGTCTGGTGGCGCGGCAACATTCCGGTGGCGGCCGGCGCCACGCTGGTCACCAACCCCTTCACCATCGGCTTCTGGCTCTGGCTGGCCTACAAGCTCGGCAGCCTGATCCTCGGCCTTTCGCCCCACGAAGCCGCCGCCGGTGACGCGGTGCTCGAAGCGGCTTCAACCAGCGCCGGCTTTGATGCACTGGCCTGGCTGCAGCGGTTTGGCTGGCCGGCCGTGCTGGGCATGGCGATTTTTGCGGTCGGCGGCGCCGCCAGCGCCTATGTGCTGGTCAAGCTGGTCTGGCGCTGGCGCGTCTGGTTCAAGCGGCGCGTGCTGCGGCACGGCAAATAAGGCTGCGCGACAATAGAGGCAGCCCCAACCCACATTCAAGATGACCTCTCCCACCCCTCTCCTGCCCGACACGCCCTGCTACCTCAACGGCGAGATCACCGCGCTCAGGGACGCGAAGATCAGCGTCATGGACCGCGGCTTCATCTTTGGTGATGGCGTCTACGAAGTGGTGCCGGTGTACGGCGGCAAGCCTTTCCGTTTTGCCCAGCACATGGCGCGGCTGGACCGCAGCCTGGCCGAATTGCGCATCGCCAACCCGCTGACGCAGGCAAAGTGGCAAGAGATCACCCGCCAGCTGGTGGACGCCTATGCGCTGTCAATGCACACCGCGCCCGAAAAAATCGACCAGCTGGTTTATATCCAGATCACGCGCGGCGTCGCGTTGCGCGACCACGTGATGCCGCCCGACCTGGCGCCCACGGTGTTTGTCATGACCAGCACCATGAAGCCGCCCACGCCCGCGCAGCGCGCCGACGGTGTGGCCTGCGTCACCGCCGACGACTTCCGCTGGAGCAAGGCCCACATCAAGGCCACCAGCCTGCTGGGCGCGGTGTTTGCGCGCCAGATCAGCGCAGACGCCGATGCGGTCGAGACGGTGATGTTTCGCGATGGCTACCTGAGCGAAGCCGCCGCCTGCAACGTCTGGGTCGTGAAAGACGGCAAGGTGCTGGGCCCACCCAAGGACAACCTGGTGCTCGAAGGCATCCGTTACGGACTGATCGAGGACATCTGCCGCGACGCCGGCATCGCCTTCGAGCTGCGCCGCATCACCCGCGAGGAAGTGCTGGGCGCCGACGAACTGTTGCTGTCCTCGGCCACCAAGGAAGTGCTGGCCATCACCCTGCTCGACGGCCAGCCCGTGGGCAGCGGCAAGCCCGGCCCGGTGTATGCAAAGTTGCATGCGGCCTACCAGCGCGTCAAGCAGGCCCAGGCATGAACGCCGCCGTCCCGCCACCACCAGGCGCGCCAGCCCCTGAAACGCCGCGCCAGGAATCGCTGATCGAGTACCCCTCGCAGTTCCCCATCAAGGTGATGGGCGAGAAAACCGAGGGACTGGTGCACGCCATCACCCTCATCGCACACCAGTTCGACCCGGCCTTCGACGCTTCCACCATCGAGTTGCGCGAAAGCAAGGGCGGCAAGTATTTGGGCGTCACCATCACCGTCACGGCGACGTCCCGCGAGCAGCTTGACGAGCTGTACCGCACGCTGAGCACGCACCCGATGGTCAAGGTCGTCCTTTAACCACGCAAGCGCCAACCCATGCAGGCTGAAATGCCACCCCCACGCTCCGCCGCT
>CBFGNA010000175.1:0-5779 GCA_965650045.1 uncultured Polaromonas sp. | reverse complement strand
CCTGGGCTGGGTGTTGCGGGGCCGCAGCGGCCATCACGGCGCCTGTGTCCGCGCCCGGCCCTTCGTGGGCCGGCTCCGCCGCCTTGCCGCGGGCGAGGCGGTACAGGTCCACCACGCCGCCGATGATCCCCTGGCGCAAAAAGCACACCAGCAGCACAAACACCAGCCCCAACACGAGCTTCCAGGTGGCCCCCAGCCCGAGGGTCGCCTGCAGGAAATCCTGCAGGAACAACCACACGCCCGCGCCCAGCAGCGGGCCGAACAGTGTGCCGCGGCCGCCAATGGCGGTTTGCATGATGAGCTGGCCGGAAGTCTCGAACATGAATGCGTCCGGCGGCATGAAACCCTGCATGACGCCGAGCAAGCCGCCGGCCAGGCCGGCATAGGCGGCTGCGATGACAAAGGCGGCGATCTTGTAGCTGTGGACGTTGTGGCCCACGGCTTTGGCCCGCATCGGGTTCTCGCGGATGGCCGTCAGGATGACGCCCACCGGTGAGCGCACGATGCGCAATGCGATCACCATGCCGATGAAGTAACAAAATGCCAGGAAAGGGTAGAGCGACCAGCCCGAGGAAAAGCTCAGCGTGGTAAAGCCAAGGTTGAAGACCGGACTGGGCACGCCCGGCAGGCCGTTTTCGCCGCCGGTCCATCGTGACAGCGGGTTGAACTCCACAAAATAGAAGATCTCCGCGATGGCCACAGTGATCATCGCAAAGTAGATGCCGGTGCGGCGCAATGCGAGCAGGCCAATGAGGTAGCCCACAGCAGCGGCGACCACCATGCCGATGATCAGCGCCAGCACCACGTTCGGAAAGCCCGCCTGTGTCAGCAGGTAGGCGGCGACGAAGCCCCCGGTCCCGTAAAACGCGGACTGGCCGAAGGACAGCAGGCCGGTGTAGCCGAACAGGATGTCAAAGCCGATGCCGAACAGTCCCCACACCAGGATACGGTTCACGGTGTTGGGCGCGGCATTGAAGTACGGAAGCACGAAAGGCACGGCGATCAGGCAGACGGCGGTGATCGTCTCCAGCAGGAAGCGTCGTTGGTTCAACATCAGGCAGGGATCCTTATTCGCGATCCCGCGTGCCCATCAGGCCGTGCGGTCGCACCAGTAGAACGAGGGTCATGGCTGCAAACAGCATCACGTAGGCATAGCCGGGGTTCACCATCGAGGTGAGGCTGATGATCTCGCCTGCAATCAGCCCGCCGAGAATGGCCCCCGGGAAGGACCCCACCCCGCCGATCACCACAACCACAAAGGTCTGCACCAGGATGGCCTCGCCCATGTCGGGCGACAAGGAGACGACAGGCGCGTTGATGATGCCGGCGAAGCCCGCGGCCATCGCACCGATACCGAAAACCACCATGAAGATGCGGTGCACGTTGATCCCCAGCGAGTCCACCATGACGGCGTCCTCAATGCCGGCGCGCACGATCATGCCCAGCCGGGTGCGGTAAAGCACGATGTACAGGAGCAGCAGCGCCACCGCGATGATGCCGACCAGGGCCAGGCGGTAGGTCGGGTAGGCCATCACGCCCATGTTGGTGATGCCGGAGAACAGGGCAGGCGCCGGGACGACCTTTGACTGGCTGGAAAAGAAAAAGCGCACCAGTTCGACCAGGCAGATGGACACGCCGAAGGTGACCAGCAACTGGTCCTCGTGCGGACGGCCGTAGAAGTGGCGGATGATGACGCGCTCCATCAGCAGGCCCACGACCAGCATGAACAGCGTGCCGCCTGCGACGGCCACCAGAAAGGAGCCGGTGGCTTCATAGGCTGCGTAGCCGGCGTAACCGCCGAGCATGAACATGGCGCCGTGCGCAAGATTGAGCACACCCAGGGTGCCGTAGATGATGGTCAGCCCCGAGCTGATCAGTGCAAGCAATGCACCCAGCACAAGACCGTTGAACAGCTGGGAAAGGAAATTGGGCCAGGAGATCATGTTTCGGGCACCAGACTGCACGGCGCACGGCCTGGAGCCGCGCGCCGTGCAGGCAGGCGCTGGTTACTCAGGTATAGGAGCCGGGGTTGCAGCCAAAGGCATCGGGCTTTTGCATCACCGATTCGCCAGGCACCATTTCGACCACGTCGTAATAGTCTTCCTTGTTCTTCATCGCACTGGCGGCTTTGCCCCTGACGATGATGACAGGGCGCACCAGCTGGTGGTCTTCCTTGCGGAAATAAACCTCGCCGACCATCGACTGGATCTTCCGGCCCGCTTCATAAGACTTGATGACGTCGGGCGTGTAGAACGTGCCGGCGTTTTCCACGGCCTCTGCCCAGAGCGCGAACTCCATGTACCCGTTTTCTGCGCCCCATTCCGGTTTGTAGCCGTATTTTTTCTCGAACTCCTCGACGAACATCTTGGCCAGCGGGAACTTGTCCTGCAGCGTCCACCAGAAATCCGTGGCGGCATACACGCCGGACATCAGGCCGCCGCCGGCTTCGCGCGCGAGGAACGGGGTCTGGTAAGGCACCACCAGTTTCATCTTGTCAAAAATGCCGAACTGCTTGGCCTGCTGGATGGAGAGGACGGCGTCGTGGCCGAAGTTGACGTTGATCAGAACGTCCGCGCCGGAGTTGGCGACGTTGAGCAGATACGAGGAATAGTCGGGGGCGCCGAGCGGGGCAACCTGGTTGGTGGCCGTTGTCCAGCCCGAGGTCTTGAGGATGTCCTCCATCGACTTCGTGACCGTGTGGCCGTAGGTGTAGTCGGGCGTCAGGTAGGCCGCCTTCTTGTTCTTGCCGAAAGTCTTGACCAGGATGGGCGCAAGGGACGCCGCTGCCGTCTGGCCGTAAATACACTGGCGAAAGCCGTAGCGCACGCAGTCCTTGCCGGTGGTGTCGTTGGAGCCGGAAATGCCGGCGACATACAGCACCTTCTCGCGCTGTGCCAGCTTGTTCAGTGCCACGGCAACCGCGCTGGACGTCGAGCCGGTCATCAGCACCGCCTTGTTTTCAGTGATGAAACGCTGCTGCGCCTGCACCGCGTCGTTGGGCTTGGCGGCCGAATCGGCGACGCCGTACTTCACTTCCTTGCCCAGCACGCCTTTTTTTGTTTTGGGCGAAATCTGGCGGATCAGCGGGTGGCCCGAATTGATGTGCTCGATGGCCAGCAGGTAGCCCTTGAGTTCGTCCTCACCCTGCACGGCATACGTGCCTGTTCGCGGCACGGTGATGCCGATGAAGACCGAGTTGCCCGAGGAGCCGGCCGGCCAGGTTCCGAGGGGCGGCTCGCCCGCAGCAAAAGCTTCCGATACAAAGCCGGGCAGCGCGAGGCCGCCGGCCACGCCGAGACCTGTGCGGATGAATCCGCGGCGACTGTCGTTGAGTGAATCCGTGTAGCGCTTCATGACATCCTCCAGAAGTTGGGGTGAAAAGATATATCGTGCCGAGATATGTTTTTCAGTTTATGAACATGGCAGCGCCTTCCGCATTGGAAGTTACCCGTACCCAAAACGGGCGACAATGAAAGCAGACAGTAAGAAAGCGCGGAAATGGATTTGAAGAAGGCAGAAAAACGGCACAAACTGGCAACCCGGGACTATGCGCAGCTCGCGGCTTTCCGCAGCGCCTTGCGGGAATTCCTGCATTTCAGTGAACAGGCGGCGGCGGCCCAGGGCCTCACCTCGCAGCATTACCAGGCGATGCTGATCCTGCGGGGGGCGCCCGAAGGCGTGCCGGTCACCGTCAACGACATGGCCAGTCAGCTGATCATCAAGCACAACAGCGCCGTGGGCCTGATCGACAGGCTTGCGCTGGAAGGGCTGGTCGCCCGGGAACGCTCCCTCCAGGACCGGCGCAAGGTGGAGCTGCGCCTGACCGCGCAGGGGCGGGCCGTGCTGGCCAGGCTGGCCGGCGCACACCGCCACGAACTCAAGCGCATCGCGCCGCTGATCGAGCAGATTTTTGGACGGACGGCCTGACCCGCTGGTCTGATGCCGGGCATGCCGGCAGGTCGGTCAGCTGGTGATGGACGGGCCTCCCGGCTGCGGCCGGTTGGCGCCCGGCGACCTCAGTTCGTCAGCTCCAGCACCACCACGTGGTTGCCGGCAACCGGCCAGGTCTGGCCGGTGATCTTCTCGCCATTGAACTCTGCAGAGATCGGCCGAAAGCCATCCTGCGCCAGGTTGATCCGGGACGCGGCGACACCAGCGCCCGTGGGCGGCACACCGGGCAGCACGGCTTTCCCATCAAACATCATCCGGTCGCGCTGGGCATCAAAGTAGCCGCGCGGACGGGTCAGGGTGACGCTGGATTTCGCGCTCTTGTCGGTTTCGGCCAGGCGGTCAGCGCGCAGGTTGATGATGCTGCTGGAGCGCGGGAAGGGGCTGCGGTAGATGTGGGTCGTGGCGTACCCGGTGGCCGTGATCGCGAACTCGTATGGCACGCCCGGCTGGGCGATGAAGGGGCCCCACATGCCATCGGTACCGACGGTTTTGGTGTGCACCGGATTGCCGATGCGCGCGCCTGTGGCGGGGTCGGTGGCATACACCATCAGTTGTGCGCCGGGCAGCGGCAGGTTGTTGCTGTAGTTGCCGGAGGCCGGATCGGTCGGGGTCAGGCCCAGGCCGCTGAGCTTGCCGTTCAGGACGATGGGCGCTTCCGGCTGGATGGCCAGGGTCTGCGGATTCTGCCCCGTGATGAAGCGGTAGGTGGCTTCAAATGCAGCGGGGGAAAACGAGGTCTCGCGGTGGTCCACGCGTGGCAGCACGATGTTGGTCGCGCCCTTGAGGGCCGGGCCTTCAAAGGTCACGCCGGTGGGTTTGCCCTTGGCACCTATCCACACGCCGTCTGGCTGGGCGAACTTGTCGTTGTTGTCTGATCGCAGGGTCAGCCACCTGACGGGACCGGTCACTTCGTCGCCGGCGGCATTTTTCGGCGCGTTCAGTGCGCTGAGGAAAGGGCCGGTGCCTGAAAACTCATTGGCTTCACGAAAACCCTTGATCGCCCAGACGCCATGGTTGGGGGTGCCGCCGAGGATGGCGTGACTCACACGTGCTGCACCGCCGCCGTTGTAGATGTAGTTGCGGATGGCATTGCCCCCGCGTGAGTTTCCGACCAGCACCACCTGGCGCGCGCCGGTCGCCTTCAGCACCTTGTCCACTTCTGATTTGAGGAAAGCCATGTGTTCCGCCGTCGAGGTGCGGCCTGGCTGGGCCTTGCCATCTTCGTCGCGCGCCAGCGGGTAAGGCACGTCAATGGCGTGCAGCCGTTCGCGCGGCCAGCCGTTCGACTCAAAGCGCCATACCGTGGTTTGCCACAGCGCGGCCGTGTCGCCATTGCCATGCACAAACACAATCGGCGGATATTGTTCCGGCATGGGCGCGGTGGCGCAACCGGCAAGCGCCAGGCCAGCGGCGGTGATGGCGAGAAGAAGGCGGCGTTGCATCATCATGGTGTGTCTCCGGGTTTTTTTTGACGGGGTGGTGACGGCGTGGCCTGTCCTTCGACAAGCTCAGGACGAACGGTTATCAGCGCAGGCACAGCGGCCCTTCCGTGATGAAAGGGGCCGAGAGACGCCGCAGGCCACACACAGTGAGCGACCGTGGGTGCCACATTCTTAGGCGAACACGCCCGCGGTGTCCTGCATGCGGGCCGACACCTCGCCCAGGTGATGCAGCGTGTCGCCGAAGCTCATTTCCATCTGCGTCAGGCGTTTGAAGTAATGGCTCACGATGTATTCGTCGGTCACGCCAATGCCACCATGCAGCTGCACCGCCTGCTGGCCGACAAAACGCATGGAGACACCGAGCTGGTACTTGGCGCGGGCCATGG
>CBFGNA010000174.1:0-5780 GCA_965650045.1 uncultured Polaromonas sp. | reverse complement strand
CATCGTCGATGAAGTCGGCAAGGACGTGCCCAACGGCTCCGGTGGCATGCTGGTGGTCAAGCGGCCCTGGCCCTCGATGATCCGCACCATCTGGAACGACCCCGAGCGTTTCAAGAAGAGTTATTTCCCCGAAGAGATGGGCGGCAAGTACTACCTGGCGGGCGACGGCGCGGTGCGCAGCACCGACCGCGGCTACTTCCGCATCACCGGCCGCATCGACGACGTGCTCAATGTGTCCGGCCACCGCATGGGCACCATGGAAATCGAGTCCGCGCTGGTGTCGCATTCGGCGCTGGTGGCTGAAGCCGCCGTGGTGGGGCGCCCCGACGACCTGACCGGCGAAGCCATCGTGGCTTTTGTGGTGCTCAAGCGCACACGTCCCACAGGCGATGAAGCCAAGGCGATTGCGAAGGAGTTGCGCGACTGGGTCGGCAAGGAGATCGGGCCGATTGCCAAACCGAAAGACATCCGCTTCGGCGACAACCTGCCCAAGACCCGCAGCGGCAAGATCATGCGACGTCTGCTGCGCGGCATTGCGAAAGGTGAAGCCATCACGCAAGACACCTCCACGCTTGAGAATCCGGCCATTCTCGACCAGCTGTCTGAAAAGCAGTAGCCGAGGCGCGCCAGCCGCGCTGGCCATGAAAAAAGCCCGCGAAAAGCGGGCTTTTTTGCGCGCGGGGCCAGCCTATTTCTGCGTCAGTACCCAGGCGGCCAGTTTCTTGGCTTCATCGGCATTGACCTGCGCATTGGCCGGCATGGGCACGGGCCCCCAGACGCCTGCGCCACCCTTCATGATCTTGGTGGCCAGTTTGTCCACAGCGTCTTTTTGACCGGCGTATTTGGCGGCCACGTCCTTGTATGAAGGACCGACCAGCTTGGTCGCCACGGCATGGCAGGCCATGCAGTTTTTGGCGGTCGCCAACTGCAGGTCGGCCATGGCCGGCGTGGAGGCCACCGCACCGGCGGCAAGGGTGGCGATCACCAAAAAGAGACGTTTCATCGTTGACCTCGTGGGAAGAGTTTTGAAGTGTGGCTTCGGTTACATTCAATCAACGCAATTGTAGTGCGGTGAGTTGACCTTGCGCCCCGAGGGTTTTCCGCCGCCACAGGAGTTTTTCATGCTTTTTCTCATCATCGGTGTCATCGGCATCCTGCTCAAATACCTCGAAATCGGTTTCGTCGCCACGCTTGCCTGGTGGATGGTCCTGACGCCGTTTGCCCTGGCTGTGGCCTGGTGGTGGTGGGCGGACGCCAGCGGATATACCAAGCGCAAGGAAATGGAAAAAATGGACAAGCGCAAGCAGGACCGCATCGACAAGCAGCGTGATGCGATGGGGATGCTCAAAAAGAGGAAATAGGGCCCCACGTCCGCTCACTGCGAGCCTGCGGCAGCTCTCTGCCCCTTGCACTGGAAAAGGGGGCGCTCCGCCTGCGGACTGGCAAAGCCGGATCCGTGGCGCCTGCTTGAACAAGAGCCGTTCGCTGCGCTCCGGCCAAAAAAAAGCCCCTGCAGTTCTGCAGGGGCTTTTTTCATGGGGCTGAGGCCCTCAATAGTCGTCGAGCACGGCGCCCTTGCTGGCGCTGGAGGCGTTGAATGCAAACTTGGCTTGCACGCCGCGCATGTAGCGTGGCAGGGGGGCTTTCCAGCCTTGCTTGCGTTTGGCCAGTTCAGCGTCGTCGATGTTCAGTTGCAGCAGCAGCTGCTTGGCGTCGATGGTGATCGAGTCACCTTCCTGGATGAAGGCAATGTTGCCGCCGGCCGCCGCCTCGGGCGCGACATGGCCGACCACCATGCCCCAGGTGCCGCCGGAGAAGCGCCCGTCCGTGATCAGGCCGACGCTTTCGCCCAGGCCGGCGCCGATCAGTGCACCGGTCGGTGCCAGCATCTCGGGCATGCCGGGACCGCCCTTGGGGCCGAGGTAGCGCAGCACCATCACGTCGCCCGCCACAATCTTGCCGGCCAGGATGGCGGCAAGTGCCGACTGCTCATCGTCAAAAACGCGCGCCGGGCCGGTCATCACCGGGTTTTTCAGGCCGGTGATCTTGGCGACGCAACCTTCGGGCGAGAGGTTGCCCTTGAGGATCGCCAGGTGGCCTTGCGCATACATCGGCTTGTCGATGGGACGGATCACGTCCTGGTCGGCGCGTGGCGCGTCCGGCACGTCTTTCAGCACCTCGGCAATCGTCTTGCCTTCAATCGTCAGGCAGTCGCCGTGCAGCAGGCCGGCTGCCAGCAAGGTTTTCATGACCTGCGGAATGCCACCGGCCTTGTGCAGGTCCACCGCCAGGTATTTGCCCGAAGGTTTGAGGTCACACAGCACCGGCGTTTTGACCCGCACACGCTCGAAGTCGTCAATCGTCCAGTCCACGCCGGCCGCATGCGCAATCGCCAGGAAATGCAGCACGGCGTTGGTCGAGCCGCCCGTGGCCATGATGACGGCGACAGCGTTTTCAATCGATTTTTTGGTGACGATATCGCGTGGCTTGATGTTCTTGCGGATCGCCTCGACCAGCACTTTCGCCGACTCTTTCGCCGAGTTGGCTTTTTCGTCGTGCGGGTTCGCCATGGTGGACGAGTAGGGCAGGGAGATGCCCAGCGCCTCGAAGGCCGAGGACATGGTGTTGGCGGTATACATGCCGCCGCAGCTGCCGGTGCCGGGAATCGCGCGGCGCTCTATCTGCAGCAGGTCCTCGTCGCTCATGCGGCCCGACGAATGTTCGCCCACGGCCTCGAACACGCTGACGATGTTGAGGTCCTTGCCCTTGTAGTGGCCGGGCAGGATGGTGCCGCCGTAAACATAAATCGCCGGCACGTTGGCGCGCAGCATGCCCATCAGGCCGCCGGGCATGTTCTTGTCGCAGCCGCCGACCACCAGCACGCCATCCATCCACTGGCCCTGCACGCAGGTCTCGATGCAGTCCGAAATCACTTCACGGCTGACCAGCGAATACTTCATGCCTTCGGTGCCCATGGCCATGCCGTCGGAGATCGTCGGGGTGCCGAAGACCTGCGCATTGCCGCCGGCTTCCTCGATGCCGGCAATCGCCGCGTCGGCCAGCTTCTGCAGGCCGCTGTTGCAGGGGGTGATGGTGCTGTGGCCATTGGCCACGCCGACCATGGGTTTCTTGAAGTCGCCGGCCTCGTAGCCCATGGCGTAGTACATCGAGCGGTTCGGTGCGCGCGAGGTGCCTTCGGTGATGTTTTTGCTGCGGCGGTTGATCGCGTCGCCGGCGCCGTCCTTGTCCTGCTGGTTCATTGGGGGTCTCGTCTTTGTAGTGGGAGGTGAAGGGCAAAGTATGCCCCGCCTCGTTTTGCGGCTCCAATATATTTTTGGGTATCCATTAATATGCGAAGCATATGAGCAACCCGATCATTGAACTGCGGCTGTGGCGCCAGTTTGCGATGCTCGCCGAAGAACTGCATTTCGGCCGTGCCGCGGCCCGCCTGCACATGACGCAGCCCCCGCTGACGCAGGCGATTGCACATCTGGAGGCGCTGCTCGGCGTGCGCCTGTTCGAGCGCACCAAACGCAGTGTGCACATGACGGCAGCGGCCGAGGCGCTGCTTCCGCAAGTGCGGGACCTGCTGGCGCGGGCGCAGGCCCTGCCCGCGCAGGCAGCGGCGGCGGATGCCGGGGAGGTCGGGCGGCTGCGCCTGGCGTTTGTCTCCACGGCCGGGTTTTCGCTGCTGCCGCAATGGGTGCGGGCTTTTCGCGAACGCCATCCGCAGGTGCGGCTGGAGCTGCTGGAGGCCACCGGGGACATGCAACTGCAGGCGTTTGACAACCATGACATTGACGCCGGCGTGATCCTGCATTCGCCCGGGTTTTCGCCGCCAGGGCTGCGCAGCCAGCGTGTGGCGCGCGAACCGCTGGTGCTGGCCTTGCCCGAGGCGCATCCGCTGGCTGCCCGGGCCTCGCTGACCCTGGCCGAAGTGTTGTCCCAGCCGTTGGTGATTTTTCCGCGCCGCATCCTGCCTTCGCTCTACGACGCGATTTTCGGCATGTACCACGCCGCCGCGCAGTCGCCCCAGGTGGTCCAGGAGGCGATCCAGATGCAGACCATCGTCAACCTGGTCTCGGCCGGTCTGGGCGTGGCGTGGGTGCCCCACAGTGTTCGACAGTTCCAGCGGCCGGGTGTGCTTTACCGCAGCCTGTCCGGCGCAAGAAGCCGCAAGGTGCCGGTATGTGAAACCAGCCTGGTCTGGCCCGAGGGTTCGGCCAATGCTTGTGTCGCGCGCTTCATCGACTGTGCGCCGGACTTGCCCGGTTGAACTGCTGAAGCGCCGGCGCCGGTGCGCCGCGTGGCGGCCGGTGCCGCTCCCAAGCCCATGGCCTACACAAGCGTCCGGCGCGGCCGTGCAAAATACGCCCATGCTGATTCACCCCACCATCGACCCCGTCGCCCTGCAACTGGGCCCGCTGGCCATCCATTGGTACGGCCTGACCTATCTGGCCGCTTTCGGCCTGTTTCTCTTTCTGGGCATGCGGCGCCTGCATCACGAGCCCTATGCATCGATGACCGGCGACGCCGCCTGGAGCCGCAAGGACATCGAGGACATTCTTTTTCTCGGGGTGATGGGCGTGGTGCTGGGTGGGCGCATTGGTTACTGCCTGTTCTACAAGCCCGGTTATTACCTGGCGCACCCGCTGGAGATCTTTTTCGTCTGGCAGGGCGGCATGAGTTTTCATGGCGGCATGCTGGGGGTGCTGATATCGCAGATCTGGTTTGCGCGCACGCGGCACAAACCCTGGCTGCAGGTGATGGACTTCATCGCGCCCTGCGTGCCGACCGGGCTGGCGGCCGGGCGCGTCGGCAACTTCATCAACGGCGAACTCTGGGGGCGGCTGAGCAGCCCGGACTTGCCCTGGGGCATGGTGTTCAGGAACAGCGGCACCCTGGCGCCGCGCCATCCCTCGCAGGTGTACCAATTCCTGATGGAAGGGCTGCTGCTTTTTGTGTTGCTCTGGCTTTATGCCCGCAAGCCGCGCAAGACCGGACAGGTTTCCGCGGCTTTTCTGGTCGGTTATGGCCTGTTTCGTTTCATCGCCGAGTTCTTCCGCGAACCGGACGACTTCCTGGGCATCCTGGCGCTGGGCATGAGCATGGGGCAGTGGTTGTGCCTGCCCATGATTGCCGCGGGCGTGTGGCTCTGGTTGTGGGCTGAAAAACGGGCCTGACCCTTATCCGGCGGGCATAGCCTGCTATTGTCCTGATAGCAAACTCGCCCGGCACCGCGGCGGTGGCAGCGCCTGTTTCCGCCTCGGCAACCCGTTATGTCCGGGTTTTCCCCTGTTGGTTTTTTGTGGGTGAGCGCTTGCCAGCGACATACCCGCATCTCATAATTACTCGTAATTACAGAAAATTATGCAGCTTTCACCGCGCTCATTGTCTTCATCTCCCCATCGGGGCCCTGCGGTACCGGGCGCGTGCCATCCGGGTCGGCGCTTGCCGGCCTGTGGGCCTGGCGTCAAAGGGGGGCGGTGACCATGCGCCTTGTCCAGAATTCCCTGCACCAGGAGGTCGCCGCGACCCTGCGTGAGCAGATTTTTGCCGGCCTCTACGCGCCTGGCAGCTTTCTCGATGAACTGGTGCTTTGCGAGCGCCTGCAGATTTCACGCACCCCCTTGCGCGAAGCGCTGAAGGTGTTGACGGCGGAAGGGCTGCTGCGTCACGAGCCGCGCCGCGGCTGCTTCATCAGCGAGGTCACCGAGAAAGACCTGGACGATATTTTCCCGGTGATCGCACTGCTGGAAGGGCGCTGCGCCTACGAGGCC
>CBFGNA010000173.1:0-5796 GCA_965650045.1 uncultured Polaromonas sp. | reverse complement strand
CATTCGCAAGGCCGGCCGCAAGGACCTGTCGGTGCTGCTGCTCGATGAAGGCGCATCCGTCGGCGCGGTGTTTACCCAGAACCGTTTCTGCGCCGCGCCTGTCCAGCTTTGCCGTGAGCATCTGGCCAAAAACGGCGGCAGGAGTTTGGGAATCCGCGCCATGCTGATCAACACCGGCAACGCCAACGCCGGCACCGGCGCGGATGGCCTGACGCGTGCGCAGGCCACTTGCATTGCCCTGGCGCGCGAGTTGAACCTGGCGCCCGAGCAGATCTTGCCGTTTTCGACCGGTGTGATCATGGAGCCGCTGCCGAACGACCGGATTGCTGCAGGCTTGCCCGCTGCGGTGGCGGACGCACACGCCGGCCATTGGGGCAAGGCGGCTGAAGCCATCATGACCACGGATACCGTGGCCAAGGCGTTCTCCACCCGCATCACACTGGGCGGTGCCACTGTCACCATCACCGGCATCAGCAAGGGCGCCGGCATGATCCGGCCCAACATGGCGACCATGCTGGGCTTTCTGGCGACAGACGCCTGCGTGGCCCAGGACTTGATGGCGCAACTGGCGAGCGAATTGGCGGAAGGCTCGTTCAACCGCGTCACCGTGGACGGCGACACCTCCACCAACGATTCCTTTGTCGTGATCGCCACCCACCGCGCGAAACACGCTGAAATCACTTCGCTGGAAAGCCCCGACGGCCAAGCCTTGAAAGCTGCCATGCTGGGCGTGGCACGGCAGCTGGCACAGGCCATTGTGCGCGACGGCGAAGGCGCCACCAAGTTCATCACCGTCCAGGTCGAAGGCGGCCAAACCGCTGCGGAATGCCGTCTGGTGGCCTATGCCATTGCGCATTCGCCGCTGGTCAAGACGGCGTTTTTTGCCAGCGACCCCAACCTGGGCCGCATCCTCGCCGCTGTCGGTTATGCCGGTATCACCGATCTCGACCAGACCCGTATCGACCTTTACCTGGACGAGGTGCTGGTGGCCAAAAATGGCGGCCGGCATTCCGCTTATGTCGAGGCTGATGGCCAGCGTGTGATGAAGCAAAGCGAAATCACGGTGCGGGTGGTGCTCGGCCGCGGCGATGCCGCCGACACCGTCTGGACCTGCGACCTGTCTTACGACTACGTCAAGATCAACGCCGACTACCGCAGCTGAGTGCTGCCCTACCGATCATGAATGAGCAATTTGAACGCCTGATGGCGCGTGCGGAGTCCCTGCTGGCGCGCATTGAATCCGTGTTGCCGCAGCCGCTGTCGGCGCCCGACTGGGGCGCGTCGGTGGCCTACCGCTACCGCAAGCGCAGTTCCGGCCACGGCTCGCTGGAGCCCGTCCGTTTGCTGGGGGCCATGCGTTTGTCGGACCTGAAGGAAATCGACATCCAGAAGGAAAAGATCCAGCGCAACACGGAGCAGTTTGTCAGCGGCCAGCCGGCCAACAATGTGTTGTTGACCGGTTCGCGTGGCACCGGCAAGTCGTCCCTGATCCGCGCCTGCCTCAACGAGTACGCGCCGCGCGGGCTTCGCCTGATCGAAGTTGACAAGGCCGACCTGACCGATCTGCCGGACATCGTTGATCTGGTGGCCGACCGGCCGGAAAAATTCATCGTCTTTAGTGACGACCTCAGCTTCGACGAGGGCGAGCCCGGCTACAAGGCGCTGAAATCCATTCTTGACGGCTCGGTGGCCGCTTCGGCGCCCAACGTCCTGATTTACGCCACCAGCAACCGCCGCCACCTGTTGCCTGAGTACATGAAGGAAAACCTCAGCTACAAACACAGCGACGATGGTGAACTGCATCCGGGCGAAGTGGTGGAGGAAAAGATTTCCCTGTCCGAGCGGTTTGGCCTGTGGGTGAGCTTCTACCCCTTCAGCCAGGACGAGTACCTGGCCATCGTGGCGCAGTGGCTGTCGTCCCTGGGCGTGAACGAGGCTGCCATTGCCGTGGCGCAACCGGAGTCGCTGGTCTGGGCGCTGGAGCGTGGTTCGCGCAGCGGCCGTGTGGCTTACCAGTTCGCCCGCGACTACGCCGGCCGCCATGCCGGGGCACTGCCCGTGGCGACCCAGCGCCAACAGGTGGGCGACTACCAGCGTGGCGACCCGGCCGGCAACGCGCAGGATTACTGACATGGCCGTGCCGGTGCTGGTGGCCGATGGCGACCGGCCACGTGAAGGCCAGCAGGACGGCCAGCCGCGCAAGGTGGTGGACGTGGCTGTCGGCGTGTTGATCCGGCCCGGCGGCGACTTTCTGCTGACCTCACGCCCGCCCGGCAAGGTCTATGAAGGCTACTGGGAATTTCCCGGCGGCAAGCTGGAAGCCGGTGAAACCGTCGCGCAGGCGCTGCGCCGTGAGCTGCACGAAGAAATCGGCATCACCATAGGCGCCGCACACCCCTGGAAAGTCGAGCTGGTGGACTATCCCCACGCGCTGGTTCGGCTCAATTTCTGCAAGGTGTTTGACTGGCAGGGTGAGTTGCACATGCGCGAAGGCCAGCAATGCGCCTGGCAGCGTCTGCCGGTGAACGTCACGCCAGTGTTGCCCGGCACCTTGCCAGTGCTGGACTGGTTTGCGGCTGAGCAGCAGTTCGCGGGCGCCACCTGCGCGGCCGGTTGAGTGGACCCTCCAAGACGGGGTTTGCTACTGAATTGATAGCTGCTTGCGCTTGCTGCACAAGGGCTACAGGCCATTTTTTCTTAAATTTGGCGGTCGCCGTCCGCATTCAGCCTCAGGTCGCGAATTCCCAGTGTTTTCTGGCGCCCAGCACGGCGTCGGGATAGGCCGCCTTGCCGCGTGATCCGTTGTAGCGGCCCAGCCCCATGAACAGATCGCCTTTTTCCCGGTCCAGGTAGTGGCGCAGGATCACGCAGCCAAAACGCAAATTGGTCTGCATGTGAAACAGCTTGCCAGCGTCGCCGTCACCGATCACGCGCGCCCAGAAGGGCATGACCTGCATGTAGCCGCGCGCGCCAACCGGGCTGACTGCGAACTTGCGGAAATTGCTCTCAACCTGGATCAGGCCCAGCACCAGCGCCACGTCCAGCCCGGCGCGTTTGCTTTCGTACCAGACCGTCTGCAGGAATTCCTTGCGAATTTGCCATTCCGGTTTTTTCTTGCGGAGCCGGTCACTCATGGCGCCCAGCCAGCGCAGGTAAGCCAGGCGGCTTTCCGTGTCCCGGAATTCGGGGATCGGGGGCGCGCTGCTGAGGATCGCGGAACTCAGTGCCGTCCGCACCGAATCGATCAACGGCTCCTCTATTTGCGCGCCGGCCTGGGCGTGCTGCGAAATAAATAGCAGCATAGGCACGGCCGACAAGCCCTGCAGGCATATTCTCCTGGCAGTGCTGGCGGGGCCGGGCACCGTCCGGCTCATGCGGCCAATTTGCCCTTCAGGAAGGAGAAGATTTCGCCGGTAGTTACGTGGCTGGATGCCGCGTCACGCCGGTGCTGGTATTCGACCACGCCTTCCTTGAGGCCACGGTCGCCGATGGTGACGCGGTGCGGCACGCCGATCAGTTCCCAGTCGGCAAACATGGCGCCGGGGCGCTCCCCGCGATCGTCCAGGATCACGTCCACACCGGCTGCCACCAGCTCGTCGTGGAGCTTGTCTGCGGCAGCCTTGACGTCAGGAAAGCGGTCCGGGCTGATGGGGCACAGCACCACCGTGAAGGGCGCAATCGCGTCCGGCCAGATGATGCCCTTGTCGTCGTGGTTCTGCTCAATCGCTGCAGCCGGCAGGCGCGTGATGCCGATGCCGTAGCAACCCATTTCGAGAAACTGTGGCTTACCGTTTTCACCGAGAAAGGTCGCGTTCATGGCCTGGCTGTATTTGGTGCCGAGGTAAAACACGTGGCCGACCTCAATGCCACGTTCGATGGCCAGCGCGCCCTTGCCGTCGGGTGACGCGTCGCCGGCGACGACGTTGCGCAGGTCGGCAACCACGTCGGGTTCAGGCAAATCGCGGCCCCAGTTGACGCCGGTGAGGTGGAAGTCGGGCTCGTTGGCGCCGCAGACCCAATCGGCCATCACCGCGACTTCACGATCCACCACCAGTTTCACCGGTTTCTTCAGGTTGAGCGGACCGAGGTAGCCCGGCTTGCAGCCGAAATGCTCTTCAATCTCGGACAGCGTGGCAAAACGGAAACCAGCCAGGCCTGCCACCTTGCCAACCTTGACTTCATTCATGTCGTGGTCGCCGCGCAGCAGCAGCAGCCAGACCTGTGTTTTGGCGACCTTGCCTGCATCGTCGAGTTCGTCGGTGGCCAGCACCAGCGACTTGACGGTGGAGGGGAGTGGAATTGACAGCAAGTCAGCCACATCGCTGCAGGTCGCCTTGCCAGGGGTGGGTGTTTTGGTCAGGGCCTGCGCGGCGGCAGGACGATCACCTTGCGGTGCCAGTGCCTCGGCCTTTTCCATATTGGCCGCGTAGTCGCTGCCTGGGCAATAAACGATGGCGTCTTCGCCGGTCGCGGCAATCACCTGGAATTCCTCGCTGAGGTCGCCGCCAATGGCGCCGCTGTCCGCCGCCACGGCGCGGTAGCGCAAGCCGAAGCGGTCAAAAATCCGGCGGTAGGCGGCGGCCATCACCTGGTAACTGGCCTTGGCCGCGGTCTGGTCGCGGTCGAAGCTGTAGGCGTCCTTCATGATGAATTCACGGCCGCGCATCAGGCCAAAACGCGGGCGGCGTTCGTCGCGGAACTTGGTCTGGATCTGGTACAGGTTTTTCGGCAGCTGCTTGTAGCTCTTGATGTCCTGGCGCATCACGTCGGTGATAACTTCCTCGCTGGTCGGCTGCACCACAAAGTCGCGGCCATGGCGGTCCTGGATGCGCAGCAGTTCCGGTCCCATTTTTTCGAAGCGCCCGGTTTCCTGCCACAGCTCGGCCGGCTGGATCACCGGCATGGTCATCTCGACGGCGCCGGCGCGGTTCATCTCTTCGCGCACGATGGCCTCGACCTTGCGGATCACGCGCAGGCCCATGGGCATGTAGTTGTAGATGCCGGCGCCGAGTTTCTTGATCATCCCGGCGCGCATCATCAACTGGTGGCTGACCACTTCGGCGTCGGCAGGCGCTTCCTTGAGCGTGGAAATGAAGAACTGGGAGGCTTTCATGGGCGGTTTTTCTGGGCTTCGTGAGATTTTTGGGGCGACCGCCCCGGTGTGCGCTTGGCTCTGAGCATTCTGCTGTGCATAATGGACTCAGTTTAAAAAATTTGAGGTTTGATTATGCTTGACCGGGACGGCTTTCGGCCCAACGTCGGCATCATCTTGCTCAACCAGAGAAGTCAGGTTTTTTGGGGCAAGCGCATTCGTACCCACTCCTGGCAGTTTCCGCAGGGTGGCATTGACCGGGGCGAAAATCCCGAGCAGGCCATGTTCCGCGAATTGCATGAAGAAGTGGGGCTGCTGCCGCAACATGTGCAGGTGCTTGCCCGGACCCGGGACTGGTTGCGCTATGAGGTACCCGACCGGTTTATCCGCCGCGACGCGCGCGGACATTACAAAGGCCAGAAACAGATCTGGTTCCTGCTGCAATTGGTCGGTCACGACTGGGACCTGAACCTGCGCGCCACCGACCATCCGGAGTTCGACGCCTGGCGCTGGAACGACTACTGGGTGCCGCTCGATGTCGTCGTGGAGTTCAAGCGCGGCGTGTACGAGATGGCGCTGACCGAGCTGTCGCGTTTTGTGCCGCGGGGTGAGCAGCGTTTTGACGCCCGGCCCGATCACCGAAACCGCTAGCTGCGCGGCGGGATACGCCAGCGTGAGACCGGCGACGCCATTGAACATGGGCT
>CBFGNA010000172.1:0-5801 GCA_965650045.1 uncultured Polaromonas sp. | reverse complement strand
GACTGACTGGTTAGTAATCTATGAGAATTGCCCAGCGCTGTCAAGCGACAATCGGGCCATGAGTTCCGTCCCACCGCACGGCGCGCCACCGCAGGGCTTGCAGCCCGCCTCGCAGCACTACGAAAATTTTCCGGTGGCCTCGCTGCTCTGCCCGCCACGCCTGCGGCCGGCCATCACGGCCATTTACTGGTTTGCGCGCACCGCGGACGACATTGCCGACGAAGGCGACGCCCGGCCGGCCCAGCGCCTGCAGGATCTGGCGGCGATTCGCGAGGACCTGTACGCCGCAGCCGACGGCCGGGGCGGCTCGGGACGCTGGCCCGACGTTTTCGGCGCGCTGCAAGCGGTCATCGCCGAATTCGACCTGCCGGTGGCCTTGCTGGCCGACCTGCTCAGCGCCTTCGAGCAGGACGTGGTCAAGCAGCGTTACGCCACCGAGGCCGAGCTGCTGGACTACTGCCGCCGCTCGGCCAACCCGGTCGGGCGCCTGCTGCTGCATTTATATGGCGTGCACGATGCGGCCTCACTGGCCCAGAGCGATGCCATCTGCAGCGCGTTGCAACTGATCAACTTCTGGCAGGACCTGAGCGTGGACATTCCGCGCGGCCGCATCTACATCCCGCATGAACTCTGGGCCGCGCACGGCGTGGACGAGGCGCAGCTGATGGCCCGCGACATCAACCCCGCTACTACTGAATTGATAGCAGCTTGCGCACGTGCAGCAAGGGCCAGGATGCTAAAAGGCTTAGAACTTCCAGCCACGGTGGCAAGCCGCGTCGGCGGCTTTGACGGCTGGCGCACGGCGCTGGAGCTGCGCTGTGTGATCCAGGGCGGGCTGCGCATCCTGGACAAAATGGCCGCGATGAACCACCACACGCTGGCCCGGCGGCCCAGGCTGCGCGCCTGGGATGCGGTGGTGATTTTCTGCAAGGCCTTGTGGTCCTGACGCCTTGAGGCCGCCATCGAGCCTGCGACAATCCCCGGTATGAGTCCTGAGGAATACGTCCAGCAGAAAGCCGCCGCGTCGGGCAGCAGTTTTTATTACGCCTTTTTGTTTTTGCCCAAGGAACGCCGCGCCGCCATCACGGCTTTCTACGCCTTCTGCCGCGAGATCGATGACGTGGTCGATGAGGTGACGGACCCGGGCGTGGCCTACACCAAGCTGGCCTGGTGGCAAACCGAGGTGCTCAAGTCCTATGCGGGCGAACCGACGCACCCGGTGATGAAGGCGCTGATGCCGCTGGCGCCCACCTACCGCATCGAGGCGCGCCACCTGCAGGCGGTGATCGAAGGTTGCCAGATGGACCTGGCGCAAAACCGTTACCTCGACTTCCCGAATCTCAAGACCTATTGCCACCTGGTGGCCGGCATCGTCGGCGAGGTCGCGGCGCGCATCTTCGGCCAGACCGAAGAGGCCACCACCGCCTACGCCCACAAGCTGGGCCTGGCCTTCCAGATGACCAACATCATCCGCGACGTCGGCGAAGACGCGCTGCGTGGCCGCATTTACCTGCCGGTCAACGAGTTACAGCAATTCGACGTGAAGGCGCACGAGATCCTCAAGCGACAGTATTCCGACCGCTTCACCGCACTGATGAAGTTCCAGACAGAACGCGCGCTGGCCCTGTACGACGAGGCGCTGGCGCTGCTGCCCGAGGCTGATCGCCGCGCGCAAAAGCCCGGCCTGATGATGGCCAGCATCTACCGCACGCTGCTGCGCGAAATCGCCGCCGACAACTACCAGGTGCTGCACCAGCGCGTGAGCCTGACACCGCTGCGCAAGTTCTGGCTGGCGTGGAAGACCCAGGCCTTCGGAAAAATCCAGTGAATATCGTGGCCCCCACGCTTGGCGCTTCGCGTACTGCGCTGCCCCCCAAGGGAGCTATTTTTCCTAGGGGCGGCCCATCGGAAAAATCCCCACCATGAAGGTGGGGGTCATCGGCGCGGGCTGGGCCGGTTGCGCAGCGGCGGTCGAAGCCACGCGCCTGGGCCAGCAGGTCACCCTGTTCGAAGCCGGCCGCATTGCAGGTGGCCGCGCCCGCCGCGTCGATGGCCACTGGCCGGACGGCACGCCGCTGCCACTGGACAACGGCCAGCACATCCTGATCGGCGCCTACACCGACGCCCTGCAGTTGATGCGCGATCTGGATCTGGACATCGCCAGCCTGCTGTACCGCATGCCACTGACGCTGCAGTTTCCGGACGGCAAGGGGCTGGCCTTTCCTTCGCTGCCGACGCCGCTGGACGCCTTTGCCGGCATCCTGCGCGCGCGCGGCTGGTCCTGGCGCGACAAATTTTCCTTGCTGAGCGCCGCCGTGCGCTGGCAACTTTCCGGCTTTCGCTGCGCACCGCCCTTGTCGGTGGCCGCTTTGTGCAGCGCCCTGACACCCACCGTGATGGGCACGCTGATCGAACCGCTGTGTGTCGCCGCGCTCAACACGCCGGCCGACCGCGCCAGCGGCCAGGTGTTTTTGCGGGTGTTGCGTGATGCGCTGTTTTCGCAGTCGGGCGGCTCCAACCTGCTGCTGCCGCGCACCGATCTCAGCGCGCTGCTGCCCGACGCGGCGCTGGCCTGGCTGGCGCGGCAGGGTTCGGCGCTTCGCCTGGGCACACGCGTGCGGGCGCTCACACCGGCAGCGCAAGGCTGGCAGGTCGATGGCGAAGCATTTGACCGCGTGATCCTGGCTTGCCCGCCGGGCGAAGCCGCGCGGCTGGCGGCCAGCACGGCCCTGCCCTGCGGTGCCTGGCTTCAGAAAGCTGGCGCGCTGCAGTTCGAAGCCATCACCACGGTGTATGTCTCGGCGGCCGGCAACCGCCTTGCCCAACCCATGCTGGCCTTGCACGCGGGCGACCCTGAAGGCGAGGCGCCGGCGCAGTTTGTGTTTGACCGTGGCCAGCTCGGCGGCCCGGACGGCCTGCTGGCCTTTGTGGTGAGCGCCAGCCTGGGCGACAGTGCCGCGCTGACCCAGCGCGTGCTGACGCAGGCGCGCAGGCAACTGGGCCTGACGCAGGCTGTCGCCGTGCAGACCATCGTCGAAAAGCGCGCCACCTTCGCCTGCCTGCCCGGCCTGCTGCGCCCCGCCGCCGAGGTCCTGCCCGGGCTGCTGGCTTGCGGTGACTATGTGGATGGCCCGTATCCGGCCACCCTGGAAGGCGCCGTGCGCTCAGGCCTTCAAGCAGCCCGTCTTGCTATCAAATAAGTAGCTGCTTGCGCCCGTCAGTCAAGGGCTACAGGCACTTTTTATCATTAACCTGGTAGGACACCTGGTAGGACTCAGGGCTTGGCCCGGTTGCGCGCCATCACGCGCACCTGCAACTGAGCCGGCCGGGCCAGGCAGCGCTGCAGCCAGTCGCTCACGCGCGGACAGGCGGCCATCGCGTCAGCGCGCTGGGCCCAGGCCAGCACCGACGCCACACAGATGTCGGCCACGGTGAAGCGTTCACCGGCGATGTAGCTGCGGCCCTGCAGGTGTTGCTCCAGCACCTGCAGCACCGGCGCCAGGCGGCGATCCGCCTGCAGTGCAAGTTCGGGCTTGCGGCGCTCTTCGGCCATCGCCACGCGGTGCATCAGAAAGCTCAGCGCATCTTTTTCGCACTCGGTCACCACCCAGAAGGTCCAGCGCAGGATCTCGGCGCGTTCGGCATGGTTCTGCGCGGCCAGCGATGAACCGTCCGCCGCCTGAAAACGTTCTGCCAGGTACAGCGCGCAGGCCATGGACTCCCAGACGATGATGCCGTCGTCGTCGATCACCGGGATGTGGCCGTTGGCATTGAGCGCCAAAAATTCCGGGGTGCGCGTGGCTCCGCCTTCATACACCTGCGCGATGTGCTGGTAGTCGAGGCCGAGTTCCTGCGCCACCCACAGCGGGCGCGAGGTGCGCGACGCGGCGATGCCGTAAATCTTCAGCGTCAAGCCTGCACCCCGGCGGTCCTGAACAAATCGCACAATTCGGTCAGCGTCGTCACGGTTTCATGCGGCGAGGCCTCATGCACCCACAAATGATCGGAGCGATTGACCCAGGCGGTCTGCATGCCTGCATTGAGCGCGCCCAGCACGTCCAGCGTGGCATCGTCGCCCACATGCAGCACGTGCTGCGCCGGCACATCGACCGCGCCGGCCGCGGCGTGGAAAATCCGCGGATCCGGCTTGCCCACGCCGAACTCCTGTGCGCTGATGGCGGCCCGGAAATACTTGCCCAGACCCACGCGGGCGACATCGGCATTGCCATTGGACAGGGCGACCACCGGATACCGTGAGGACAGAAATTCCAGCGCCAGCATCGCGTCGTCAAACAGCGTGACTTCATGCCGCGCCGCAAAAAAAACCTCGAAGGCATCTTCGGCCAGCAAGGGGTTTTCTTTCGAACGGTACAAGGCCAGGCGGATCGCTTCACGGCGGATCGCGCTGAGGTTGTGCTTGAGTTCGGGCCGCGTGCGCACGATCTGTTCGCGGATGTCATGCCTGGCCGTCGGGTTGGCAAACAGCGCAGCGGTCATGGGCGCGTGGCGGCCCAGCCAGGCATCAAGTGCGGCCTCGGCCCGCTCTATGGCGGGCCACACGGGCCAGAGGGTATCGTCAAGGTCAAGGGAGATGGCTTTGATAATTGTCAGGTCAAGCATAGGTAGGGGAGAATAACCCATGACTTTTTCTCCTGAACCCACCTTCGAGCACGGGCAAGTGCCCAGCGCGGCGAGCGGCACCGCGGTGCTGTACTGCAACCTCGGAACCCCGGATGCACCCACGGCCGCAGCGCTGCGCCCCTACCTCGCGCAGTTTCTGAGCGACCCGCGGGTGATCGAAATCCCCAGAGCCGTGTGGTGGTTCATCCTGCACGGCATCATCCTGCGGGTTCGACCCCGCAAATCGGCCGCCAAATACGCCAGCATCTGGACCGCCGGGGGGTCGCCGCTGAAGGTGTGGACAGCCAAACAGGCCGCGCTGTTGCGCACCTTGCTGAGCGACCGCGGGCACCATGTCGAGGTGCGCTACGCCATGCGTTACGGCCAGCCCTCGGTGGCCGCGCAGCTCAACTCGCTCAAGGCCGAAGGCGTGACGCGTATCCTGGTGCTGCCCGCCTACCCGCAATACAGCGGCACCAGCACTGCCAGCGTGTTTGACGCGGTCTACAGCTGGGCCGCCAAAACACGCCGCATTCCCGAGCTGCGGTTTGTCAACCATTACCACGACCACCCTCGCTACATCGCGGCGCTCGCGGCAAGCGTGCGTGCGCATTGGGCCACAGAGGGCCGCGCAGACAAGCTGGTCATGAGTTTTCACGGTGTCCCCGAGCGCACGCTGCACCTGGGCGACCCTTACCACTGTGAATGCCATAAAACCGCCCGCCTGCTGGCCGAACAACTCGGCCTGGCCAAGGACCAGTATCGCGTCACCTTCCAGTCGCGCTTCGGCAAGGCCAAGTGGCTGGAGCCCTACACCGAACCGACGCTGGTGGCGCTGGCGCGGGCCGGTGTCAAAAGTGTTGACGTGATGTGCCCGGGTTTCACCGGCGACTGCCTGGAGACGCTGGAAGAAATCAACATGGAAGCGCGCGAAGCCTTTCTGCATGCCGGGGGCAAGAGCTTCAACTACATCGCCTGCCTCAACGACAACCCGGAATGGCTGGGGGCGCTGAGCGATATCGCCCAGCAACATCTCTCGGGCTGGCCGACCCAGGACACGCCCGACATCGAGGCACTGGCCGCGTCCCGCGCGGCAGCCCTCGCGCGCGGCGCCCGGCGATAAGCCTTACGGCAATCGCGCCGACAGCGCCGCCCGCACCTGCGCCAGCACCCCCGCCCAG
>CBFGNA010000171.1:0-5817 GCA_965650045.1 uncultured Polaromonas sp. | reverse complement strand
GCCTGCATGAATGTGCACCAGCTTCTGTTTCGGCCGCGGCGCCTCGATCAGCGTGTAGCCGCCGGTGGTCATTTCGCCCAGACGCGGGCCGATGGCCAGGATCAGGTCGGCTTGTTTGATGCGCGCAGCCAGCTTGGGGTTCAGGCCGATGCCGACGTCGCCTGCGTACAGCGGGTGGTGGTTGTCGAAAGTGTCCTGGAAGCGGAAGGCATTGCCCACCGGCAGCGACCAGTTCTCGGCAAAACGCTGCAGCGCCTGTGCCGCCTGCGACGTCCAGCCGCCGCCGCCGGCGATCACCAGCGGGCGCTCGGACTGCAGCAGCATCTCGCGCAACTTGCGCAGCGAGCCCGGATCGCTCCAGGCTTCCACCGCTTCCACACGCGGCAACGGCGTCACGTCCACGGTTTGCGTCAGCATGTCTTCCGGCAGCACCAGCACCACCGGGCCGGGCCGGCCGTTCATGGCGGTGGCAAACGCGCGCGCCACATATTCCGGGATGCGGCGCGCGTCGTCGATGCGCTCCACGCGTTTGGCCATGCCACGCGTCGAGGGGCCGAAGAAGCTGCTGTAGTCCACCTCCTGAAAGGCCTCGCGGTCGCGGGTGTCGCTGGCCACGTCGCCGACAAACAGGATCATCGGCGTGGAATCCTGGAAAGCGGTGTGCACGCCGATGGAGGCATTGGTGGCACCGGGGCCGCGCGTCACAAAACAGATGCCGGGCCGGCCGGTCAGTTTGCCGTGCGCCTCGGCCATGAAAGCGGCGCCGCCCTCCTGCCGGTTGATGACGAACTGAATGTCGTCGGGGTAAGCATGAAAGCCGTCCAGCACCGCCAGATAACTTTCACCGGGCACGCCAAACGCATGGGTGACGCCCTGGGCCACAAGGCATTGAACAAGAAGATGGCCGGCAAGTTGTGTTGTCATGCGGATATTGTGCCGCGCTGGCCAACCCAAAAACCGTTCGCCCTGAGCCCGTCGAAGGGCTCCCCGTCCACCCGGCGACCAGAGACAGGCCTCGACAGGCTCAGCCCGACCGGTGACAGCCAGGGACCCGGTCAGTCCGTCAGCTACTCCGGCGTGGCTGCGTCACCGTCAGCACCACCGGCTTCCAGCGCCTGGCGCGCGAGCTCTTCATCACTGAGGGGCGGTGCGCTTTCGAGGGCCTGGATCTCCTCCAGCAACTCGGCGGTCGGCGCCTCGTGCTCCAGCAACACTTCTTCGAGCTTTTGCCGGCTGGTTTCCGCGTGCACCGATGGCGAATGCAACTCGGTCGGAGGCACCGGAAACTTTTCGCCGAGTTCAAACTTGAGGGCCTCGGACTTTTCCTCAACCCAGTGCGCGAAATCCCCGTCGCCGGGCGTGGTCGAAGCGTTCATGGCGATCTCCTTGACATGGCAGCGGCGCGGATGGCCGCAACCTGCCTCATTATGGGCATGGCCTTGTTAAAGTCGCTGTCATCCAATGCCGACACCCGACACACCCCGCCGCGAAACGCCAGCCCCAAGGGCCTTGCGTTAATTCACCATACAGTTAAATTACCAGCCATGCCCAGCGCCAAAGCCAAATCCACCGAGCCCCGCTCACGCGATGCCGACCGCTCCCAGCAGGCCATCCTGCTGGCGGCGCGCGACGAGTTTGCGCAGAATGGCTTGGGGGGCGCACGGGTTGACCGCATTGCCGAGCGCGCCGATGTCAACAAACGGCTGATCTACTACTACTTCAGCAGCAAGGACGAGCTTTTCCTGGCCGTGCTGGAGCAGGCCTATGCCGACATCCGCGAGGCCGAAAACAAGCTGCACCTGCGCGACATGCCGCCGGCGCAGGCGATCCAGCGCCTGACCCAGTTCACCTGGGAGTACTACATTGCGCACCCCGAGTTCCTGACCCTGCTCAACAGCGAGAACCTGCACCAGGGCCGGCACCTGGCCATGTCGGGGCGGGTGCGCGACATGAACTCGCCGCTGATCCAGACACTGGCCGAGATCCTGGAGCGGGGCCGCAGCGAAGGCCTGTTTCGCGGCGGCATTGACCCGATCCAGCTGTACGTGTCGATTGCCGGTATGGCCTATTTCTACCTCTCGAACAACCACACCCTGTCGGCCATTTTCGGCCGCGACCTGATGACGCCCAAGGCCCACCACGAGCGGCTTTCGCACATGTGCGACGTGATCCTCGGTTACGTCCTCAGAAACTGAAGCCCGCCTGACGCCCGTCTGAAGCCCGCCGGCGCCACGTTGACAGGTGGCCCGACGGCTCCTAAAATTCCTTAATTCACTTAATGGTGAATTAAGCGTAAACTCCGGCCTGACCCGGGTTTGCCGGACGTGTTGGGCCTGTTTCAGCGACGCCCACGCCCGCAAACCCCATCGAGGCCGGACAGCCGCCAGCCGCTTCACATCCATCATCTCAAGGACCTCCATGGCCACCCAACGTTTAGGACTCATCATGCACGGCGTCACCGGACGCATGGGCATGAACCAGCATCTGATCCGCTCCATCGTCGCCATCCGCAAACAGGGCGGCGTCACGCTCTCCAACGGCGACAAGGTGATGCCCGACCCGATCCTGATCGGCCGCAACGCCGAGAAGATGGAAGCGCTGGCCAAGGCCTGGAACATCGAACGCTGGGGCACCGACCTCGACCAGGCGCTGGCCAACCCGGACGACACGGTGTTCTTCGACGCCGGCACCACGCAGATGCGCCCGACCCTGTTGGCCAAGGCCATCCGCGCCGGCAAACATGTGTATTGCGAAAAACCGATTGCCACCAACCTCAACGAAGCCGTCGAGATCGCGCGTCTGGCTGAAAAGTCCGGCCTGAAACACGGCGCGGTGCAGGACAAACTCTTCCTGCCCGGCCTGCGCAAGCTCGACATGCTGCGCCGCGCCGGCTTCTTCGGCCGCATGTTGTCCGTGCGGCTGGAGTTCGGCTACTGGGTGTTCGAAGGCGACCTGCAGCCGATCCAGCGCCCGAGCTGGAACTACCGCACCGAAGACGGCGGCGGCATGATCCTGGACATGATGTGCCACTGGCGCTATGTGCTGGACAACCTGTTCGGCGAGGTCAAATCCATCTCGTGCATTGGCGCCACGCACATTCCCCAGCGCTGGGACGAAGCCGGCAAGCCCTACAAGGCCACCGCCGACGACGCGGCCTATGCCACGGCCGAGTTGACCGGGCACAACGGCGAGCCGGTGATTGCGCAGATGAACATGTCCTGGGCCACGCGCGTGCGCCGCGATGACCTGGTCACCTTCCACGTCGATGGCACCCACGGCTCGGCCGTCGCCGGATTGAGCTCGTGCCGGGCCCAGAGCCGCGTCACCACGCCGCGCCCGGTGTGGAACCCGGACGAAAAGCAGATGATGAATTTCTTCGACCAGTGGCAGGAAGTGCCGGACTCGCAGACCTATGACAACGGTTTCAAGATCCAGTGGGAGCACTTCATCCGCCACGTGGTGGAAAACGAGCCCTACAAATGGACTCTGCCCGAAGGCGCCAAAGGCGTGCAGCTGGTCGAAGCCGCGCTCGAAAGCTGGAAGGAACGCCGCTGGGTGGATGTTCCTGCGCTACAGGTTTGATAGCTGCTTGCGCCCGTCCCATAAGGGCCGGAGGCACATTTGATTCATAGAAAGTTGATTTCATGGCTTTGACACTCACCCTGCCCACTTCCACAGGCGCCCTGCAAACCTATGCGCTGAAAGGCAGCACGCCCGTGAAGCCAGCACCGGGCGTCAAGTTCAACCGCATCGCCTACTCGGCGGCGCACGTGGTGGCTGATCCGCTGGCCGTGGTCGATCCCTGGATCGGCTGCGCGGTGGACTGGGACACCACCATCGCCTACCGCCGTCACCTGTGGTCGCTGGGCCTGGGTGTGGCCGAAGCCATGGACACCGCACAGCGCGGCATGGGCCTGGACTGGCCGACCTCGCTGGAGCTGATCCGCCGTTCTCTGGAGGCCGCCAAAGATTTCAGCGGCGCCGCTTCGACAGGCTCAGGACAGGCGCTGGTGGCTTCCGGCTGCGGCACCGACCACCTGGTGCTGGAAAACGTCAAGACGGTTGACGAGGTGATTGCCGGCTACGAAGAGCAGATGGCAGCCATCGAAAAACTCGGCGGCAAACTCATCGTCATGGCCAGCCGCGCGTTGGCCCGCGTTGCCAAATCACCTGCCGACTACGAACGTGTCTACGACCGCATCCTGAGCCAGGCCAAACAGCCGGTGGTGCTGCACTGGCTGGGCGAGATGTTCGATCCGGCGCTGGCCGGCTACTGGGGCAGCAGCGACGTCGAAAAAGCAATGGACACGGCCCTCGGCATCATCGCCGCGCACCCGAACAAGGTTGATGGCATCAAGATTTCCCTGCTCGACAAGGACAAGGAAATCGCCATGCGCCGACGCCTGCCTTCCGGCGTGCGCATGTACACCGGCGACGACTTCAACTACGCCGAACTGATCGCCGGTGACGGCCACGGCAAGGAGCTGTTCCACGGCCAGAGCGATGCGCTGCTGGGCATCTTCGACGCCATCGCCCCCGCCGCCAGCGCCGCGCTGGGCGAACTGGCCCAGGGCAACGTGGAGAAGTTCCACGCCATCCTCGGCCCGACCGTGCCGCTGTCGCGCCACATCTTTGCCGCGTCCACACGTTTCTACAAGACCGGGGTGGTGTTCATGGCCTGGCTGAACGGCCACCAAAAACACTTCACCATGGTGGGCGGGCAGCAAAGCACACGCTCGCTGCAGCACTTCGCCGAGCTGTTCCGCCTGGCGGATGCCGCGAATTTGCTGGAGCAGCCTGAACTCGCCACGCAGCGCATGAAAACGCTGCTGGCCATGCATGGTGTTCAGGACTGAAAAGCGGATATCTCCCACGACCGTTCGGGCTGAGCCTGTCGAAGCCCCGATAACACATCAATGAATGCCCTTCGACAGGCTCAGGGCGAACGGAACGGACTCATGCGCGACTTTTCCCAGGACCACCGCTGGCTCTCCATCAACACCGCGACCGTGCGCAAGAGCCGCGGTGTCGAGCAGCCGCTGACCAGCATCATCGAAGCCTGCGTGGAGCGCGGCATCAAGGCGATTTCGCCCTGGCGGGACCAGGTCGCGGCCGCCGGCCTGCCGGCCATCTCCAAACTTGTCAAAGCCCATGGACTTGAACTGTCCGGCTACTGCCGCGGCGGCATGTTCCCGGCCGCCGACGCCGCGGGTTTGAAAGCCGCGCGAGACGACAACCGCCGCGCCGTGGACGAAGCCTGCGAACTCAACGCGGCCTGCCTGGTGCTGGTGGTGGGCGCCCTGCCCGGCGCACTGGCCGGCCAGGCAGCCCACAAGGACCTCGCGCTGTCGCGCCAGCAGGTCAGCGACGGCATCGCCGAGCTGCTGGAATATTCGAAAGCCAACAAGATGCCGCTGGCCATTGAGCCGCTGCACCCGATGTACGCGGCCGACCGCGCCTGTATCAACACCATGGAGCAGGCGCTCGACGTTTGCGATGCGCTCGATCCTTCACGTACCGGCGCGCTGGGCGTGGCGGTCGATGTGTACCACGTCTGGTGGGACCCGAAGCTCGAAGCGCAGATCAAACGCGCGGGGAAGGACCGCCTGCTGGCTTTTCACGTCTGCGACTGGATGACGCCGACCACGCACCTGCTGGAAGACCGCGGCATGATGGGCGACGGCGTGATCGACATCCCGCGCATCCGCGGCTGGGTCGAAGACCAGGGTTTTGCCGGCTACAGCGAGGTCGAGATATTTTCGGGCGGCAACTGGTGGCAGCGTGAAACGGCCGAGGTGCTCGACACCTGCATCGCCC
>CBFGNA010000170.1:0-5818 GCA_965650045.1 uncultured Polaromonas sp. | reverse complement strand
TTTCGGGTTGATGGCCGGCCCGATGCTGTGGGTGCTGGAGGTGGCCAGCAGCAGCGTGTAACCATCCGGCGTGGCCTTGGACGCCGCATCCGCGCCAATCGTGCCGCCGGCGCCGGGCCGGTTGTCCACCACCACGGTCTGGCCAATTTTTTCACCGAGCTTTTGCGACAGCGCACGCGCCAGGATGTCGGTGGCACCACCCGCTGGAAACGGCACGATCATGCGTATCGGCTTGACGGGGTAGGCTGCGCTGCCGGTGGCTGGCGCTGCCGTTTGCGCCAGCGCGGGGAAAGCTGCAGCAAGCAGCCATGCGGCAAGAACAGTATGTGTACGTTTCATCGAAGGGATTGTGAACGATTTTGTGGCTCGCCGTGCAGCCGGGAAGGCTGCCGGCGCCGGGCGCTGCACGCAAAAAAGGCGCCCGCAGGCGCCTTTTTTGGGTCATACCGGGATCAGTCCTCGACGAAGGCTTCTTCCCGTTTGTTCTTCACGGACGGCAGGAGCACGATCACCAGCAACAGCACGCCCGCTGCGAGCAGACCTGCGGAGATCGGACGCGTCACAAACACGCTCCAGTCGCCGCGCGACAGCAGCAGCGCCCGGCGCAGGTTTTCTTCCATCATGGGGCCGAGGATGAAACCCAGCAACAGGGGAGCAGGCTCGGTACCGAGTTTGATGAAGATGTAACCGATCACACCAAAAATCGCCACCATCCAGATATCCCAGGTGTTGTTGTTGGTGGAATACACACCAATCGCGCAGAACAGCACGATGGCAGGAAACAGGAAGCGATAGGGCACGGTCAGCAACTTGATCCAGATGCCGATCAGCGGCAGGTTCAGGATCACCAGCATGGCGTTGCCGATCCACATCGAGGCAATCAGGCCCCAGAACAGTTCCGGGTTGCTGGTCATGACCTGCGGACCGGGCTGGATGTTGTGGATGGTCATGGCACCGACCATCAGCGCCATCACGGCGTTGGGCGGGATACCCAGTGTGAGCAGCGGGATGAAGGAGGTCTGCGCACCGGCGTTGTTGGCCGACTCGGGGCCGGCGACACCGCGGATATTGCCCTGGCCGAAGGGGACTTCGCCCGGCTTGATCTTGATCTTCTTTTCCACGGTATAGGCTGCAAAGGCCGCCAGCAGGGCGCCACCGCCGGGCAGGATACCGAGGGACGAACCCAGGGCCGTACCGCGCAGCACAGCAGGGATCATGTCCTTGAAGTCCTGCTTGGTCGGGAACAGCCCGGTCACGTTGGCGGTGAACACCTCACGCTCGTGCTCCGGCTGCGAAAGGTTGCTGATGATCTCGCCGTAGCCGAACACGCCCATGGCAATCACGATGAAACCAATGCCGTCCGTCAGTTCGGGAATATCGAAGCTGAAACGCGCCACGCCGGAGTTCACGTCGGTGCCGATCAGGCCCAGCAGCAGGCCCAGCACAATCATGCCCACCGCTTTCAGCAGGGAACCGGAGGCCAGCACCACGGCGCCGATCAGGCCCAGCACCATCAGCGAAAAATATTCGGCCGGGCCGAACTTGAAGGCCAGTTCCGTCAATGGGGGCGCAAAGGCCGCCAGGATCAACGTGCCAACGCTACCGGCGAAAAACGAACCCAGCCCGGCAGCCGCCAGCGCGGGCCCCGCCCGGCCCTTGCGGGCCATCTGGTAACCGTCGATACAGGTCACCACGGACGAAGACTCGCCCGGCAAGTTGACCAGAATGGCCGTGGTCGAGCCACCGTACTGGGCGCCGTAATAAATACCCGCCAGCATGATCAGCGCAGAGACCGGGGGCAAGGCATAGGTGGCGGGCAACAGCATCGCGATGGTGGCCACCGGACCGATGCCCGGCAACACGCCAATCAGGGTTCCCAGGACACAGCCGGCGAAGGCATAAAGCAGGTTGATCGGCGTGAAAGCCACGCCAAAACCCAGCGACAGATTTGCAATCAGATCCATTTTTTTTCCTTAGCCGGTGATGAACGAAGGCCACACCGGGAACTGCAGCTTCAGCGCCAGGACAAAGGCCAGGTAGCTGCCGACGGCCAGAATGGTTGCCAGAATAAAAGTGGTTTTGACCTTCCATCCGGGCTCCGCCATGCTGGCGACAAAGGTCAGCGCGTAAATGGCGACGATCATGCCGAATGCAGGAATACCGAGCGCGGGAACACCGGCCAGCAGGACACCGAAGATCAGGTTGGCAGCAATGATGAAAAACAGCGGCTTCCAGGCCCACTTGCCGATCTTGTCGCCGCCTTCGGTTTCAACCACCATCGCCTTGAAGGTGATCACTGCGCCAATGAGCGCCATGAGCACGCCCAGCAGCAAGGGGAAATACCCCGGCCCCATGCGCGCGCCGGTGCCCACGTTGTAAGTCGTGGCCCCCCAGGCGAACGCAATGCCGACACCCATGAACATGAGTCCGGCAAAAAAGTCCTTCTGACTTTTGATATTCACAGTGGAGTCTCCTGTAGTCGATATATTGGATCGCTGGATTGTGCATGGGATCACCCATGACCGGAATGTGGCTTTCACTTACGCAAAAAAGCAGCAGAAAAAGCACCAAAACAACGCAAATATACGGACATGTCGCGGCGGCGACAGGGACAAGCCAGCCTCAGGCCATGGGCGGCGTGGTGGAAAGAATTTCCTCGATGGTGGTGACGCCTTCGGCCACCTTCAGCGCACCTGCCAGGCGCAATGGCCGCATGCCGTCGCCCACCGCCTGGCGCCGCAGCGCGTCGATGTTGGGCTCACGCGTCACCTTGTCCTTGAAGGCTTCGGTCACCGTCAGCAGCTCGTAGAGACCCATGCGGCCCATGAACCCGGTCATGCGGCAATCGACACATCCCACCGGCTTGTACGGCTGGTAGCCGCCGTTGATCTGCCAGGGCTTGACGATTTCGGCCAGCGCTTCGCGCGAGCTGCCTTCGTCTTTCTCACGGCACTGCACACACAGGGTGCGCACCAGGCGCTGCGCCAGCACCCCCAGCAAGGTCGCATTGATCAGGTAGGAAGGCACGCCGAGCTCCATCAGGCGTGACACTGCCGAGGGCGCATCGTTGGTGTGCAGGGTGCTGAACACCAGATGCCCGGTCAACGCGGCCTGTACCGCCATCTCGGCGGTCTGCAGATCGCGGATCTCGCCGACCATGATGATGTCCGGGTCCTGCCGCATCAGGGCGCGCAGGCCTTCCGGGAAATCAAAGTCCAGATGCGCCTGCACCTGCGTCTGGTTGAAGGCCGGCTCGATCATCTCGATCGGGTCTTCGATGGTGCTGACGTTCACCTCTTCGGTGGCGATGCGTTTGAGTGTGGAATACAGCGTGGTGGTCTTGCCCGAACCGGTGGGGCCGGTGACCAGCACAATGCCGTGGGGCCGCTGCACCAGCTGCTCCCAGCGCGCCGCGTCGTGTTGCGAAAAACCCAGCGCATCCAGGTCCTTGACAGTGGTGTCGGGGTCAAAGATCCGCATCACCATTTTTTCGCCGAAGGCCGTCGGCAGGGTGGACAGCCGCATTTCGACCTCGTCGCCGCGCGGGTTGCGGGTCTTGATGCGGCCGTCCTGTGGGCGGCGTTTTTCAACCACATCCATGCGGCCCAGCAGCTTGATGCGCGCCGTCATCGCGTTGTGCACACCCATGGGCAGCTGGTAGACCGGGTGCAACACCCCGTCGATGCGGAAACGGATCACGCCCTGGTCACGCCGCGGCTCCAGGTGGATGTCGCTGGCGCGCTGGTCAAAAGCGTATTGCCACAGCCAGTCCACCACCTGCACCACGCCCTGGTCGTTGGCGTCGAGCTGCTTGTTGCTCTTGTTGAGTTCCACCAGTTGTTCAAAACTCGCTGCACCACTGTTGCCGCCCGCCTTCATGGCCGCCTTGACCGACTTGGCCAGTGCAAAAAATTCGGCGGTGTAGCGGGCGATCTCTATCGGGCTGGCAAGCACCAGGCGCACGCTGCGCCTGGCCTGCCGCTCGACTTCGGAAACCCAGTCGGTGACAAAGGGCTCGGCCGTGGCGACCACCACTTCGGAAGCCGTGACCTGGACCGGCAGCACCTTGTGACGTTCTGCATAGACCGCCGACATGGTTTCGGCGACCTTGCCCACATCCACCTTGAGCGGGTCGATGCGCAAATAACCGAGCCCGGCGCGGCCGGCCAGCCACTGCGTAATGGTTTCGATGTCCAGCGGCTTGCCGTCGGCCACCCGGGTCATGCTGACACTGGCCAGGCGAACCAGCGGATGCTGGGCGCTCTGGACCTGGGCACAGCGGGCAATGGTGCGCTGCGCCTCGGCGGCCGAAATCACGCCGTCCTCACTCAACCATTCGACCAGGCGGCGCCAGTCCAGCGGGCCGGCGGCAAGCGGCTTGGCGCCGGTTTCAGGACGGGGCTTGGAGGGCGTGGCGGGGCGCATGGAGGCACTGTAACTGAAGCATCAGACAACCGGCTTGAACAAGCGCAGCCATTTTCTGGCGGGCCATCCAAAGCGTGACGCGATCACCTCCGCCTGCTGCGCCAGCTTGCCTGGCTCGGGCCGGCTCGGCTCACGCTGGGCCAGCACGACGGTGTTGCCCTCCCGCGTCGGCTTGAACGCCCAGACCGACTCCGGACCAAAGGCTTCAGCGATTTTTTCCAGCGAACGCAGGTAACTGGCGTCGCGGCCAAACAGGTTGACGGTCATGACGCCGTCCTCGCTGAGCGCGTCGCGGCAGTCGGCATAAAAGGCTTCGCTGTCGAGCACCGGCGCCGCCGCTTCATGGTCGTACAGATCGACCTGCAGCACATCGACCTGCCCCTGATGGACGGGGTGGCGGATTTCCTGCGCGGCGTCGGCCAGGATGACTTTCAGGCGCGCATCGTCCCTGGGCAGTTTGAACCACAGCCGGCAGGCCGCGATCACCTGCGGATTGATCTCCACCGCGGTCGTCTTCATCCTGAGTTTTTTGTAGCAGAACTTCGTCAGCGCGGCCGACCCGAGCCCCAGCTGCATCGCGTGGCGCGCGGCCACGGCATCCAGGTCCACAAACAGCAGCCAGGCCATCATGCGCTGAACATATTCCAGCTCGATGTCGAAGGGCTTGTCCAGCAGCATGGAACCCTGCACCCATTCGGTGCCCAGGTGCAGGTAACGGACATCGCCATAGTCGGAAAAATTGACTTCGGGCAGCGCCAGGGAGGTGTCGGTGTCTTTTCGGGCCATCGGCAAGCAATCGGTATCAGTCGGTCAATCGGTGTTTTTCAAGGACTTCGCGCCAGGCCGCGAGTTTGCGCTCGAAAGACCACGACGCATTGGCGGGGCTGGTGGAAGGTAATTTGTAGACCGGCAAACCCAGCAGCGACGTGTGACGCGAATGCTTGAAGCTTTCTGCGCCATTGTGGGCGATCGCTTCGAGCTGCGGGCACAGCCGCAGCAGGCCCGCAAAATCATTGACCACCGGCTGGCGGATGGCGCTGTCCAGGCTGCCCTCGCGCTCGCAGGCGGCGTACACGTCCCACAACCCGAGCTTTCGGGCCAGCAGCCAATCGCTACGGATTTGATAGCTGTCCACGCCCGTCGGACAAGGGCTGGAGGGCCAAATGGCTTGCAAAATTCGCCAGAACTGATTTTGGGGGTGCCCATAGTATTGCTGCGCCGCCAGCGAGGCCACGCCCGGGAAGCTGCCCAGAATCAGCAGCCGGGTGCGGCCGGACACCAGCGGCGGCAGGCCGGTCAGCATGCCAGCAACTTTTCCAGCCGGGGCAAGGCCGCCAGGGCGTTGGCGGTGCTGGCCGCGGCCAGCGCATCGACCGGCATGCTGCGCAGTTGC
>CBFGNA010000169.1:0-5820 GCA_965650045.1 uncultured Polaromonas sp. | reverse complement strand
CGCTGGAATGCGAAGCCGCGGCCTTCGACACCAGCAAGCTGATCACCAACAGCGAAGGCGCGGGTGTGTCTGCCCAGCAAAGCCATTTTTTCAGCGCCCACACGCGCGGTTTTCGCGGCGGTTATGCCAGTTCGCGCCACAGCATTTCAGCGTCGGCGATTGCCGGCAAGGGCAGCCAGATGCAGCGTGATGCCTGGTACAGCTCCATGCGTGACGCGAGCGAGCTGGCCAGCGCGCAGGCGGTGGGCCGCTATGCGGCCGAACGCGCGCTGTCGCGCCTGAAAAGCCGCAAGATCAAGACCACGCAATGCCCGGTGTTGTTTGAGTCGCCACTGGCCGCCGGCCTGCTGGGCGGTTTTGTGCAGGCCGTCAGCGGCGGTGCGCTGTACCGCAAGAGCACGTTTTTGCTGAACAGCCTGGGCAAGCCGGCGTTTCCGGCGCACATCGACATCACCGAAGACCCCTTCATCAAAAAAGGCAAGGGCAGCTCGCCTTTCGATGAAGAAGGCGTCAAGACGCGCGCGCGCACGGTGGTGGACGCCGGCATCGTGCGCGGCTACTTCTTGAGCACCTACTCGGCGCGCAAGCTGGGCATGCGCACCACCGGCAATGCTGGCGGCTCGCACAACCTGGTGATGAGCAGCCGCCAGACCCAAGCCGGCGATGACCTCGACGCCATGCTGAAAAAGCTCGGCACCGGCCTGTTCGTGACCGAGCTGATGGGGCAGGGCGTGAACTACGTGACCGGCGACTACTCGCGCGGTGCCTCCGGCTTCTGGGTCGAGAAAGGGCAGATCGCCTTTCCGGTGGAAGAGATCACGATTGCCGGCAACCTCAAGGACATGCTGATGGGCATTGAGGCGGTGGGCGCCGATGTCTACAACTACGGCGCGAAAAGCGTGGGATCGATCCTGATCAACCGGATGAAAGTGGCTGGAAGTTAAGCCATACCCTTATGCTGAGAAATGATGGCTTCGTTTAGAGCTTGCACGACCTGTTTAACGTATTCCAAGTCATAACTTTTCACAGCTTTGACTTCGCCGCCTGATGTGTGCAGCCGAACATAGTGCACTGGTCGTCCTAAATAAAGCATCACCGCAGCAACTGCCAAGAAAATAATCCCAACGGCTGTCGCCTCTTTGAGGCATGCCAGGCCAATCAAAATAAGAATGACCCCAACGACCCATTTTTGGGATTGGCTCCAGGCCGCGGTGCTGGTGATGTTGCGGATCGAATAGGTGTTCGCATCAACGATGAACCGCGCATTGGTTACCTTTACGCCGTTATTCTCGAAAAAAATCTGCTCTTCCATAACTCCCTCCCGTTTTGTTGTTGAGCGCCCATTTTGCGGACGTTACAAAACGTAGCTAGAGGGTTAACGCGAAGGGCGTTTCTTCAGCCCGCCAGCGCTGCTTTCACCGCCGCCGACACCTGGCCCATGTCGGCCTTGCCGGCGAGTTTGGCTTTCACCGCGCCCATGACCTTGCCCATGTCGCCGGGGCCCGTCGCGCCCAGTTCGGTGACGATGGCCTTGACCTCGGCCGCCACTTCCTCGGCGCTCAGGCGGGCCGGCAGGTAGGCTTGCAGCACCACCAGCTCGGCGGCTTCCTTGTCGGCCAGGTCCTTGCGTTCGGCCTTCTGGAAGGCTTCCAGTGAGTCCTTGCGCTGCTTGATCAGCTTGTCGACGATGGCCACCACGGCCGCGTCGTCGAGCACCACGCGCTCATCGACCTCTTTCTGCTTGAGCGCTGCCAGCAGCAGGCGGATGGTGCCCAGGCGCTCGCTGTCCTTGGCGCGCATGGCGGTTTTCATGTCTTCGGTGATCTGGTCTTTGAGGGACATGGCGGTCTCCAGGAAATGGGTTGAAAGTATCGGGCCTCAGAAACACAAAAGCCCGCAGAGCGTCCTCGTGCGGGCTTGTTGCCGGAAGGCGTGTACGGTTTAGTACAGCTTCTTGGGCAGCTGCATCGAGCGGATGCGCTTGTAGTTGCGCTTGACGGCGGCAGCCTTCTTGCGCTTGCGCTCGGCAGTGGGCTTCTCGTAAAACTCGCGGGCGCGCAGGTCGGTCAGCAGGCCGAGTTTTTCGATGGTGCGCTTGAAGCGGCGCAGAGCCACGTCAAAGGGCTCGTTGTCTTTTACACGAATGGTCGTCATTGTTAAGTTGATCCAAAAGGGTACGCCGTTGATGATCTGATCAGGATCAGGCCGGGCGCGGGTTTGCTAGCAAAGCCTGAGATTATAGCACTGGAGATGGCGCCACGGCGCCCCGTGGGTGCAGCCCCCGAGTGGGTTCCGCTCGTCCTGAGCCTGCCGAAGGGGACCCCTAGGGGTCGTCCGCCGGTCAAGCTGTCGTCGGGGAGGTGCTGTGGTGTTTATGCGCCAGGGCCTCGGCGCAGGCATGCGCGCTGGCCCAGGCCCACTGGAAGTTGTAGCCGCCCAGCCAGCCGGTCACGTCCACCACCTCGCCAATGAAATACAGGCCCGGCTGTTTCGATTCCATGGTCTGGGACGACAGGTCGCGGGTGTCTACGCCGCCCAGGGTGACCTCGGCTTTTTTGTAGCCTTCGGTGCCGTTCGGAACCAGTTGCCAGTCGGCCAGCCGCTCGGCGAGCGTGTTCAGGGCCTTGTCGGTGGCTTCGCTGACGGGTTTTTGCCAGGCGGGGTCGCGGCTGGCCCAGGCGTCGGCGAGACGGCCGGGCACCAGCGTGGCCAGTTCGTTGGCGATCAGTTTTTTCGAGCTGGCCTTGGCGCGCAGCAGCAGGGTCGGCAGGTCCACGCCGGGCGCGAGGTTGATGCGCACCGGCTGGCCTTCGCGCCAGAAGCTGGAAATCTGCAGTACCGCCGGGCCACTGAGGCCGCGGTGCGTGAACAGCAGATCCTCGGCAAACACCACGGCCTTTTTGCGCTGTTTCGGGGTCGCGTCGGCTGGGCCGGTTTCAATCAGCACCGGTAGCGCCAGGCCGGACAGTTGCGCATAGGGCGCCCAGGCCTCGCCATCGAAGGTCAGCGGCACCAGAGCGGCGCGCGGCTCGACCAGGCGCAGGCCGAATTGTTTGGCGATGCGGTAACCAAAGTCGGTCGCGCCAATCTTGGGAATCGACAGCCCGCCGGTGGCGATGACGATCTGCGGCGCTTCGATGGGCCCCCGGTCGCTCTCGATTTGATAGCTGCCTGCGGCCGTTCCGTCTGGGCTGGCGGCGTATTTGATGCCTGAAATCCGGCAGGGCTGCCAGCGCGTGACGCCGCCGGCCTCACATTCGGCGAGCAGCATGTTGATCACGTCTTCGGCCGAGCGGTCACAAAACAGCTGGCCTTTGTGCTTTTCATGAAAGGCGATGCCGTGGCGCTGCAGCAGGGCAATGAAGTCCTGCGGCGTGTAGCGCGACAGGGCCGAGCGGCAAAAGTGCGGGTTCTCGCTCAGGAAGTTGGCGGGCGTGACATCACGGTTGGTGAAGTTGCAGCGGCCACCGCCCGAGATGCGGATTTTTTCGGCCACCTTCTCGCTGTGGTCCAGCAGCAGCACCTTCAGGCCGCGCTGGCCGGCCAGGCCCGCGCCGAACAGGCCAGCCGCGCCTGCACCGATAACCACCACGTCAAATTTATGAATCAAATCGGTCTCCAGCCCTTGACTGGCGAGCGCAAGCAGCTATCAAAAACAGAGCGGCTTGCCTCGCGGGGACTGGGCAGTGTAGCCCGGAGCGGCTTTCAGGCGGCGCGGAACAGCGCAGGATTTTCGACCGCCGCGGCCATACCGCCAACCACGTCGCCGACCACGATGACCGACGGGCTGGCCAGCCCCGAAGTGCTGATGGCGGCGGCCATGTCGCCCAGCGTGGTGCTGATGTGGCGCTGGCTCGCCAGCGTGGCGTTCTGGACCACGGCCACCGGCGTGGTCGCGGGCAGGCCGGTCAGCAGTTCGTCCTGGATGCGGCCGGCGCCGCTGACACCCATGTAAATCACCAGCGTGAGTTTGGCCTTGAAGGCGGTGTCGGCCAGTGCGCGCCAGTCGGTCCCTTCGTCGCCGGGTTTGGCGTGGCCGGTGACAAACACCACGCCGTGCGCATGCTGGCGGTGTGTGAGCGGCACGCCCAGCGAGGTCACGGCGGCCAGGCCCGCAGTGATGCCGTTGATGACCGTGACCGCGATGCCGGCGGCCTGCAGGTGTTCGACCTCCTCGCCGCCGCGACCGAAGATGAAGGGGTCGCCGCCCTTGAGCCGGACCACCGTTTCGCCTTCGCGCACGGCCATGATCATCAGCTTCTCGATGAATTCCTGCGGTGTCGATTTGCAACCGCCGCGTTTGCCCACATGCACGATGCGCGCCTCTGGCCGCGCATGGGCAACGATCTCGGCGCTGACCAGGTCATCGACCAGCAGCACGGTGGCGGCCTGGATGGCCTTCAGCGCCTTGAGCGTGAGCAACTCGGGGTCGCCTGGGCCTGCGCCCACCAGAGTGCAGTGGCCGTTTGATGAGGGTGGGTGAGGGGCGCTTGTCATGGTGGGGACGTTGATTGGATGAATTGCGTTAACCGCAAGATATGTTCCACCTGTTGCGTGATCGACTCAGGCACCGCTGCCGAGCCCGACATGACCGCGCGGATATACGCGGCGGTGGTCTCGCTGTCGATGGCTGTTGGCAGGTCGGGCACGCTGGCCAGCGTGCCCGGCTGGGATGCCTGAAGCAGCGAGCGCTTGCCTTGGACGAAGGCGTCCATCTGCGGCGTGCGGCGCGCGTCGGCCACCACCTCGCCTTCGGTGCCGCGCAGCAGCAGCGCGTCGGCTTTGATCAGCTCGAAAGTCTGCGCCATGGAAATCGCGTATTCAGGATGCGTATAGCTGCTGACCACCAGCGCCTGGCCCACGCAAGGGTTCATGATCTTGACCAGGCTGTGCGCCGGGTTGCGCAGGCCGACAGCGCGCCGCACATCCAGCAGGCGCTTGAGGCCGGGGCACATCAGCTCGGTGTCGGCAAACACGACTTCGCCCGGTGCTATGGTTCTGATAGCTGTCAGCGCTTGTATACCGAGGGCTGAGAGCACATCCGACGTAAAAACCCGGCTGCTTTCGGTGGCCGTGCCATGCACCAGCACCGGCAGGCCCTGGCGCGCCAGCAGCAGCGCCAGCAGCGGCGTCAGCACCGGCAGCTTGCGTGCGCCGTTGTAGCTGGGCAGCACCACCACCGGCCGCGTGCTGGCCGGGAAACGCAACATGCGCTGGTAGGTCGCATCGAGAAAACCGGCCATTTCATCCGGTGTTTCGCCCTTGATGCGCATCGCCAGGCAAAAGCCGCCGATTTCCAGATCGGTCACCGTGCCGTCGAGCACTTGGCCGAACAGGTCGGCGGCCTGCTCGCGCGTGATCGGCTTGGCGCCGTCCTTGCCGCGGCCTATGACCTTGATGTACTGAGCGATGGACATGCGTGATTGTCGGCGATGGCAGATAAGCTGCCGTTATAAGCTTAAGCAGCGGCTTGTCAGGCCAGCACCCTGATCGGGATCACGTCCCGCCTGCCCGACGTTGCCGGATCAGGCACGGCGGCGGTGCGAATGAGCCGTTTGATCTCGGGCACGCAGGAGCCGCAGTTGGTGCCGCATTGGAGTTTGTCCTGCAAGGCCAGCAGGCGGTCTTCGTCGCTGGCCAGCCGGCCCGCGCCCCCGGGCTGGTCGGCGATCTCGCGCAGGCCTGCGGCAATCTGCGTATCGCTGATGCTGAAACAGCTGCACACCGGTTTGCCGCGCGCCACCATCGCGCCGGGCGCTTTGGCGCCAGGCAGCAGCAACAGCCGGCCGTAGGCCTGCGCCGGCAGTTCGTCCTGCAGCA
>CBFGNA010000168.1:0-5823 GCA_965650045.1 uncultured Polaromonas sp. | reverse complement strand
TCGCTGTCCTCGGGTGGCTGACTGTTCCACGAGCGGCCCCGACTGTCAGCGTGCCCAGCTGGAGGTGGCCCTGCTCATCATCTGTGAACACAAGACTGCCGCCGCAGGCCAGGGACACCGAGCCCGGCTCGATGGGCGTGGGCGCCTGAATCACGGCGTTGGGGCCAATCGTCATCGTGACGGCCGAAAGCGCAATGTTTGCGCTGCCGGTGTTAACCAAAGCCGCACGGCCGAGCAGCGGGTACTGATCGACAATCGGGCTTTCAATGGTGGCCGCAGGCACCAGCGGCGTGAAGATACCGCCATCCACCGTGGCCTGGTAGTCGCCGGGCTCTGCGGCGGTGCCCAGCGTCTTGATGCCGTAAAAACGCGCGCCGGCAGAAACGATGGTCGAATACACCTGTGCATAGAGCTGTTCATTGACGATCCGCATCGCCGGCGGGCCGAGGTAGTCCACCGCGAGCTGCTGGCCGATGTCGCAAGTGCAGATGTAGGCCGTCAGGACGATGGTGGCGCTGCCCTCCACCACGGCGATCTGCTGGGTGCTCAGCGCGGTGCGCAGGATGCGGACATACTGTTCAACGCCACTCACGTTGCGCAGCACGATGGCCTCGCCGCCTGACGGGAAGGTGGTGGGCACAAAGCTGACCAGGCGAACCTGCAGGGACCCGGCGTAGTGAATGTCATAAAGGCGCGCGGGGACCTTGGGGCCTTTGAGCAGGTAGCGCTCGATCACCTCGCGCGCGGTGTTGCGCGTGTCGGGCCACCCCGGCGTCTTGAGCAGCGCGCAATGCACCAGCGGATCTGCCGGGCCTTCCATGATCACGGCATGGGCGCCGAGCAGCGTGTCGGTGTCGCTGGTGTGGGCCACGCCGAACACCTTGCGCAGCTGCACGCGGCCGGTTGCGCGATCAATTTCCGATGTATCCGGAAACAGGTTGTTCGACTGGCCGTCAACCACCACAGTGCCCGTCATGGCGCCGCCACCATCGGTGGTGTCAGCCATCACGGCCGACTTGAGCAGCTTGATGTCGTCAGAAAGAATGGGCATGTCCTAGATCTCCATGAATCGAAGCGTGAGCAGATACCAGTCGCCGTCAACCACGTCGCGGTAATGAACCAGCGGTGTGGCCTCCATAGGCGTTTCGTGGTGGCGAAAAATGACTGTGCGGGCGACGCCGCGCAAAGTGAGGGTCAGTTGCAGGCCTGGAATAGCGGCCCAGGCATTGAGTTGCGCCAGGTCAACGGCCAGCATCCAGGCGCTGCTGTCATCTTCCGGGCGCAAGGTGATGGGACGGCCTGAAACACGGGTGGCAAAGCTGACGATCAGCGCACCAGTAACCGTGCGATCAATGGTCTGCTCGACAGGGAACCAACCGTTCTCGTCTGCCCACAGCAGGTCCGGGTCAAGCTCCAGGCTCACAGGGCCGACTGCCAGGGTGATGGACATCAGGCGGACCTCCGGGAAGCGTTTTCGAGGGTTTTCAGGAAGTTGCCCAGCGACTCGGCATCGGCGTCAGATGCGACGTTGATGGCCGTGGTGCTGCCGCCTGAGGACAGGTTGACAGTGATGTTGCGGGTCTGCGGCTTGGGAATGGTCGAAGGGTCCTGCGGGGAACCCCCACCAATGCCGAAGGTGTAGGTCTCGGCGGCCTTGAGCAGCGCCATGCTGATGGTGTCGCCGCCGTATTTCCTTTGACCAGGGTTGTCCATGTACTGGACATTGCCCTGCGAATCTGCAAACTCCCGCGCCAGGCTGCGCGCGGCCTTGTCGTCGTCAACGCCGGCCGCTTTGAGAAAGGCGGCAATCCCGGTCAGCGTCGAAACATCGCTGCCGGCCTCGAAGGTGTTTCCGTTCTTGTCGGTGGAGAAACCGTTCTTGTCCACGCCAAGCCGCCTGCGCTCCAGATCTGCCCCGCGCCCGGCCAGCTCCAAGCGCTTTTCCTCGGCTTGGATCAGCCGCTCGGTTTCCGAGATCTGCTGTCCCACCGCTGCGGTGGTTTGCTCGACGGCCTGGCGTGCCTCGTTCTGTGAGCGGACCACCAGCTTGCCGTGGGCGTCGAACGTCACGTCGAGCCCCTTGACAGCGCCCTCGGTGCGCAGCACTGCCTCTGTCACAGCGCGACTGGCTGAGCCGATGTTTCCTGCCGATGCAATGGCAGACTGCGCGTAGGCCTCAAACGCCGTCTTGAGGGTGTCGGAGCCGGCCTTGCCGTCGTTCTTGATAATTTCCCAGGCGCTTTTGTTGGCAGCGGCTATGCGGCGCAGATCCTCTGGAGCCTGAACGCCGAGCTGCTTGTAGGCCTCGCGGATGGAGTTGATGCCAGGCAACGCCTTGTCGAGCGCGTCCTTTAGCTCCAGGGATTTCACGGTGACTTGATCCAGAAACCCATCGGCTACCTTGTCGCCGAGTGTTTTGCGCAGTGACTCGATCTGACCTTTAACCAGATTCAGCGCCTGCTGGGTATCTGCCGTGTCGATGCCCTTGCTGATGCTTGCCACCAGCGCGCGACTTGTGTCCACCCCTTGCTTGCCCAGCCGGTCCAAGCCATTGATGATGGCCTCGGTATCGTTGATGGCGCTCTGCGCGACCTTGCTTATTCCGCCCTTGAGGCTGTCGAAATCAAGGCCTGCGCGCTTGATGGATTCGCGCAGGCCCGCATCGAGCATTTGCGTGAGCAGCTCACCCTCGCGGCGGGTCCCGGCAAATGCGGCCCTGGCGGTGGTTTCAAACACCGCAAGGTCTTTGCCGTTCAGCGCATTGGCCCACGCCGCCTGAAACTCTGCGGCTGTGAGCTTTCCATCAGCAGCCAGCCGGTCCAGCACCCCAGCGGCATCGCGAATGCCTGGCAGGGTGGAGAGGTCGAAGTCTTTGCCGATTTTTGCAACGGCCTCGGCGGCACTGTCCCCGGCCTTTTTCAGGCCATCAAACTTGCCGATCAAACCTGCTGCAGCCTTCGACAGGTCAAACTGCCTGTCTTTTGCTTCCTGCAGCAGCTGGTTCTGCACACGCTGGATCTCGGCTGCCGCTTTGCTGGCTTCCGCCTGCGCGCGCGTGCGGGTTTCGGCCTCCTGGATTGCCTTGCCGTAGCCCATGGCCCGGGCTGCGGCCTCGCCCAGCCAGCGCCCAATATTGCCGATCTCAGGTCCCAGCACCGCCAGGCCGATGCCGACAGGCCCCAGCAGTGCGGAGAACCGCCCCAGCACGCTGCCCGCGGCAGCAATGCGGGTGGTGCCCGCGGCCACCGCCGCCGCCCCGCCAGCGCCCGCTGCTGCGCTTGTGCGCGCCGCCGCAGCGTTGGCAACATGCGCCGCTGAATTAGCAGCCAGCGCGGCTGTGTTCGCCTGGACCGATGACGTGGCAGCTACAGTGCCGGCCACGTATTTATAAAGGTCTGCAGCCAGACCTGCGATCTTGATGGCTGCAAACGCTTTGCCGGCGCCATAGAGCAGGCTGATCAGCGTATCGAGGTTTTTCGACAGGGCGTCGATCAGCCTGGCTGCGTTCGCGCTGGACGCCATGCCGTTGTCGGCGGCGCCTACGTACAAGGTCCACTGAGTGGAGAGGTTTTGCAGCGCACGGCCAACGGTTGCGGGCAGCTTGTCAAATTCAGCGGCCACAGCCGCCGATTGGTTGCTCAGCGCCTTGATCACCACATCACTTGTCAACTGGCCCTGGTTCGCCATCTTGCGCAGTTCACCCGTCGTCGCACCGAGGCCGCTGGCCAGGGCCTGCGCCAGGCGTGGCGCCTGCTCCATGACTGCGTTGAATTCTTCGCCACGCAGCACGCCCGATTGCAGGCCCTGGATGAGCTGGATCACCGCTGCGTTTGACGCCTCGGCGGTTGCGCCGCCCAGCTGCACCGCCTGATTGATTGTTTCGGCGATGCCCAGCGCCTGCTGCTGCGCGGCCTGGGCGCCAAGCCCGGCCTCTTGACCGACCTTTGCCAGCCGCGCGAACAGCGTGGCGGTGGAGTCCAGCGCGCTGTTGGTGCGCAACGCAATCTCTGTGACGCCTTCAAAACCCGCCGCGAAGTTTTCGCCCTCGCCGGTGACCAGCTTGATGCGCGCTTCGAGGTTTTTGAAAGTGTCGGCCGTCTCAGCCACGTCCTTGAGCAAGCCGCCGGCATAACTGCCGCCGAGCGCAACTGTGGCGATCTGCTGGATGCGATTGAGCTGCGTGCTGATCGATGTCATGCCATCGCGCAGCGTTTTCTGGTTTTGCACCTGCTTTTGGGTGCTGGCATCGCTGGCCTGCTGGGCGGCGCGGTAGGCGGGCACCAGGCCCAGCACTTCCTGCTTGACGGCCGCCACGGCGGCGTCAAGGCTGCGCTCAGTCTCGGCCAGGTTGCGGGTGGCAATGCCGACTGCCTCCATAGCGCCCCGGGAAGTCTCCAGCGCGCGATTTTTGGCGCCCAGGGTGGTGCTGATTTCGCGTGCCGACGTGACGGAGTTCTTGTACGCGGTAGTCAGCTCTTTCTCGTTGCGCTCAGCCTGTTTGGTGGCGGTGGCGGCAGCGGTAAGTTCCTGCTTTTTATCGGCCAGGTTGGCGCGCAGATCCTTCAAGGTCGTGCGGAGCTGGGCCTCGGCTTCCTTGAACTGGTCGCTGTTGCGGGCTGCGCCGGTGAATTCGTCGCGCAGCTTGACCAGGGCCTGCCGCTGCTCGTCCAGATCACCCTTCGCGCTGGCGACTGCGGCACGGGCTTTTGTCTCGGCGTCGGTGAACCGCGCGGTAGCCGCAGCGGCCTGGGGCAGTTCGGCGCCGATGGCATCAACCTTTTGCGCAGCAGCGTCCATGGCGCTACTGAGCGCCACAGTTTCACGCCGCAGAGCCGCAAAGTTGGCAACCGCATCCTGTTTGGCGCCGAGGGCTGCCAGCGCAGCAGCGGCGGTGGTGGCCTGTGTCTTGAGGTCGCCTTCCAGGGTATCCGCCAGCGCCAGCAGGCTACCCTCCAGTTGCTGTATGCTGGCGTTTCCCTTGACATCGGCCTCGATGTCATACTTGATTTTTGGGTCAGCCATATGAGGTTTGCGGAATGAACGGTCTGGTTTTGAGCATCTGGCTTGTGCTTGGCGGCATTGCGCTCGCCGTGCTGGGCCTGTGGACGAATTCGGAGGCGCTCATGGCCGCTGGTAGCGGCGCACTCGCCCTGGTGTGTGTCAGCTGGCCGGTGATCCTCTTGATCGGAATCACCGGCCGCGACAACGCTTCCTGATCAGGATCAGGCTGCGGGCTCTGCCAGCCGCACGATGTACGGCTCGGTCTTGCCGGCCGGGATCGACAATTCGCCGGTCAGCTCGATGGCGTTGAATTCGTCGGCCAGGAAGTCGAAGCCATTTCCGCTGGACATCACGGCTTCATACGCATCGCATTCGATGTACTGGCCATCCACCTGATTGACGCCTTCCCAAACCACACGCGCGCGAACCTGGGCCACGGTGCCGCCACGAATCAACGTACCGTTGTAGGCCACCACGGTGCCGCTGACTTTCAGATCGTCGTTCAGATCGATGCTGCCGGTGCTGAGTGCCTTCACTTCACCCGTTTCGTAGTTCACCTCGTAATCGGTGCCCTTGACGTAGGTGGTAACGTCGTCGTCGCTTTTGACAGCGAAACCGGCCTCCACAATGTTGCGCTTGCTGAGCTTGACCCACTTGTCCAGCTTGGCAACGATCACGTCAGCCAGTGCGCCGGCGCCTTGCGACTCAGCCACAACCGTGCCCTGGAACTGCATCGCCAAGGCTTCCACAGATGCCGAAGACAGCGCGATGGCAATTTTCGTGGGCTTGCCGACGGCCACAGAGGCCACGTTCTGTCCGTAG
>CBFGNA010000167.1:0-5825 GCA_965650045.1 uncultured Polaromonas sp. | reverse complement strand
ATGCCCGTGACACCACCAGCCACCAGGGCATCCCGATCGCAGCCCGTGATTCAACCTCCCATCGGGAAAAGACTCCGCCGCATCTGGCCGTATTTCAACCAATCGCCCAGCGCCTGGGCCATCGCCATCGGTGCGACCGTGGTGGGATCGGCGCCCGAGCCGCTGGTGCCTGCCCTGCTGCAACCGCTGCTGGACAAGGGTTTCCAGAAGGGCGGGATTGAGTTGTGGGTGATTCCCGTTTCCCTGATCCTGTTGTTCGGGGTGCGCGGTTTTGCGGGATTCGTGGCGCAGATCGCGCTGGCCAAGGTGACCAATCTGGGGCTGCTGGAACTGCGCCGGGCCATGTTCGGCAAGCTGCTGTCAGCGCGGCTCGACCTGTTTTCCAGCCAGTCGGCCAGCGCGCTGGCCAATACCGTCGTTTACGAGGTTCAAAACGGCTCCTCCATGCTGGTCAACTCGGTGATGGGGCTGACACGCGACACCCTGACCCTGGTGGCGCTCTCCAGTTACCTGCTCTACCTCAACTGGAAACTGACCCTGATCGTGGCCCTGCTGATCCCGGCGGTCGCCTGGGTCATGCGGGTCCTGTCCAGCCGCCTCTACCGGCTGACCAAAGCCAGCCAGACGGCGACAGACTCCCTGGCCTACGTGGTTGAGGAAAACGTGCTGGCGCACCGGGATATCCGGCTGCATGCAGCGCAGCAGGAACAGGCAGGAAGGTTTGCAAAGCTCAGTGATGCGCTGCGGCGCCTGTCGATGAAGTCCACCGCGGCGTCTGCGGCGATGACACCCGCCACCCAGATGCTGGCGGCTGTCGCCTTGTCTGCCGTCATTTCGGTCGCCCTCATGCAAAGCGCCACCGACGGCACGTCGGTCGGCTCCTTTGTGGCATTTGTGACGGCGATGCTGATGCTGGTGGCCCCCATCAAGCACCTGTCGGAAGTCGCCAGCCCGATCACCCGCGGCCTTGCGGCACTGGAACGCGGCCTGGACCTGATGGAAAAAACCGCAGACGAACAGGGCGGCCATTTTTCGAAGCCGCGGGCAGAGGGTCACATCCGGTTCACCGATGCCTCCGTGGCCTATGGCAATGAGGGCGCCACCGCCGTGGACGCTGTCAGCCTGACCATCCATCCCGGTGAGACTGTGGCGCTGGTGGGACCGTCTGGCGCCGGCAAAACAACACTGGTCAACCTGCTGCCGCGCTTTGTCGAACCCACCGGCGGCAGCATCGAGCTCGACGGCCAGGAGTTGCGCACCTGGCAGCTCGATGCCCTGCGCAGCCAGTTTGCGCTGGTCAGCCAGCACGTCGTGATGCTGAACGACAGCATTGCCGAGAACGTGGCGCTGGGCGCGAAACTGGACCGCGACCGGGTCCAGCACTGCCTGCAAGCAGCCAACCTGGAGCGCTTTGTCGGTGACCTGCCGCAGGGCATGGACACCCTGGCCGGCCACAACGCCACCCAGCTCTCGGGCGGTCAGCGCCAGCGGCTTGCGATTGCACGTGCGCTTTACAAGGACGCGCCTGTGCTGATCCTGGACGAAGCCACCTCCGCGCTCGATACCGAATCCGAACGTGTTGTGCAGGAGGCATTGCAGCGCCTGATGCGCAACCGCACCACCCTGGTCATTGCGCACCGCCTGTCCACTGTGCAACACGCAAGCCGCATTGTGGTGATGGATGCTGGCCGTATTGTGGAGACAGGCACCCACGCCGAGCTGATCACCCACGATGGCCCCTATGCGCGCCTGTACCGGCTGGGCCTGTACGATTCCGATCTTTCGCAAAGCGCACCGTCCGTGCAACTCTCATGACCGTTTCCATCAGTGGCTTTACCTTCATCCGCAACGGTGTGGAGCTGGGCTTTCCTTTTGAAGCATCGATCCGTTCCCTGCTGCCGCTGGTGGACGAGTTTGTGGTGGCGGTGGGCCAAAGCAGTGACGACACGCTGGCCCGCGTGTTGGCCATCGGCGACCCCAAAATCCGGGTGATTGAAACGGTGTGGAATGAGCGCATGTCGGACCGCGGCTTCGTCTATGCCCAGCAAAAGATGATCGCGCAGTACGCCTGCACCGGTGACTGGGCGTTTTACCTGGAAGGCGACGAGGTGGTCCACGAGGACGACCTGCCCGCCATCCGCGCCAACGTGGAACGCCACCACGGCAACCCCGAGGTTGAAGCATTGGTGTTCGACTACCGGCATTTTTATGGCTCGGCCCAGTGGGTGTCGGTCAGCCCGGGCTGGTATCGCCGCGAATGCCGGCTGATCCGCAACACCATTCGCACCTACGCGCCTGATGGCCAGTACTGGCTGGTCACGACCGATCACAAAAAACCACGCACCCCCAAAGCCGCGCTGGCCAACGCACACATCTTTCACTACGGCTGGATTCGCCGCAATGAAGACATGCAAAAAAAGCTCGACCAAGTCAGCAAGTACTGGGCGAGCTCAACGGTGATGAAAATCCGCTACAGCCAGTTCGACGCCCGGGCCTTGCAAGCCTATGGCGGCACGCATCCGGCTGTTGCCAGCGAATGGCTTGCGAACGGCGCCGAGCAGGAACTGCGGATCGACCCGGACTACCGGCCAACGCGCAAGGAAAACAAGTACCACCTGATGCACCGGATCGAGCAGTGGACCGGGCTGGATTTCAGCCGAAAGCACTTCAAGCTGGTGGCCTGAAGCATCTCGGCCTCTGCCTCAGCCTCAGTCTTTCGGGGCCGTCAGCAACGAGAAATAGACCGCCTCCTGCTGGCGTGCAATATCTTCCCAGCGGTAGCGGCTCGCGAACATGCGTGCTTGCGCGCCCAGTTGCCGGCGCAATTCAGGGTCCGCACCAAGCTGGCCGACAAGACCGCCCAACCTCTGCGTGTTGCGTGGATCATCCAGCAGCAGCGCGTTGATGCCATCACTCAACAGGCCGGAAATTCCACAGTAGGCCGGACCGCTGACAAGGACCGGCAAGCCATGCGCCATGGCTTCCAGGACCACCATCGCAAACGTATCTTCCAGGGTTGGATGCACCAGCACATCAGCCGCCCGGTAGGCCGTGCGCACATCCTGCAGGGACCCCAGAAAAAAAACCCGGCGGTCAACGCCCAGTGATTCGGCCTGCCGCCGGAACTCCGGGATCTGTGCCGGGTTGCCAACCACCGCCAGCATCATGGTGTCCGGCAGCCCATCCAAGGTTTGCAGCAGTGTGCCCAGGCCTTTTTTCCGGTAATCATTTCCGACAAACAGCAGGCACAGGCCCTGCGCTGGCAAACCCAGCGCCAGGCGAGCTGACTGCTGATCCTCCTGGCTCGTCCCATGCACGGGAAGGCTGACGCCCGGCGTGATCACACGCGTGATAAATGCCGAACCAGGATAGGCGGCAGCCAGGGTCTCCCCCAGGCTGGCCGATGTCACCACCAGGCGGCGATCCTTCAATGTGCGGAACCGCAGGCGTTCCAGCGTCAGGTAAGTGATGAGGCGCGGACTGGTCGCCACCTTGAACCAGCGGAGCAGACGCCGCAAGCCGCCGCGCCCCTGAAAGAGGTTGTGCCGCACCGGCACCACATGCACTGTCTGCACCTGGCCGTGCCAGGTGTTTTCGTGGGAGTGCACGATATCGAAGCCCGTACGGGTCGCTTGCCAGCTCGCAAAGGCGTACCACAGCTGGTTCAGCCAGCGCGGTTTGCGCAGGGGCATGGAGATCTGGTGATAACTGACACCGGGTGCCTCGTGCTTGATTTGCTGGGCAAACACGTGAACCTCATGGCGTGATGCCAGTTCCTCAACCAGGGCCATCGAATACCGCTCTGCCCCGCCGCCCGCGCTGTCAAAAATCCGGTTCAGCACCGCAATACGAAGCCTCGGTGGCTGCGCAGACGGCACTCCTGTTTCCTTCATGCGCGCTCCCGGTCTTCGTAGGCTGTGGCAATCTTCAGCCAGAACACCGGCAGGCTGGTGGACCTGACCACCGGCACACGCGGCAACTCCAGCAAATTGCCCCGGGGCGTGCTCCGGCCACGGCGCGTGGTGGTGACCGTGCTGAAGCCCGCCTCGCGCGCCATGGCGACATGTTCGGTCGCGTATTCGCCGTAGGGATAACAAAAATGCTGCACTGGCGCGCCCACAATGGCCTCCAGCGCGAGCTTGTCCTGTGTCATCTCCGTGCGCGCGGTCAGCGCATCGCTGCGGAGCAGGCGCACATGGTTTTGCGTGTGGGAGCCAACCTCCTGTCCGCCGGCCACCCATTGCCGCAGTTGCCCGGCATCCATCAGCGGCACCTGGGCAATGCCGATATCCCGGTCCCAGAGGTTGCTCTGGCCCAGCAGGTTGCTGACTGCATAACAGGTTGAGGAAAATCCGTGCCGCTTCAGCACCGGCAAGGCGTGGGTCAGGTTGTTCAAATAGCCGTCATCGAAGGTGATCCCAACGACCTTGCCGGAACGCTCACCCCGCAGGTAAGGCAGCAACCCGCTCATCGACAGGCCCTGGTAGCCGAGCAGCTTGAGCAGCGCCATCTGGCGCGCAAATGCTCCGGGCGACACATACAGACCACGAAACGGCGCGCCCCGGGGCGGTGCCTCGCTGATCTGGTGGTAGACGAGGATGGGAATGGACGGCATGGGGCTGGCTGCAGTGTCAGGCATAAGAGACGTCATGGGTCATGGGACCGGCCGCTCAAAGCAGGGCGATATCGTATTGTTCCTGAGCCATCGCCGCCTCCGCTTGCAGCGAGATCGGCTTGCCGATGAAGTCGCTCAACCCGGCCAGGTGCTGGCTTTCCTCGTCCAGAAACAACTCGATCACCTTGGGCGAAGCGATGACGCGGAACTCGCGGGGGTTGAACTGCCTGGCTTCCCGCAGGATCTCGCGCAGGATGTCGTAGCTGATGCTGCGTGCCGTCTTGACCACACCCTTGCCCATGCAGGCGCTGCACGGTTCACACAGCTGGTGCGCCAGCGATTCACGGGTGCGCTTGCGCGTCATCTCCAGCAGCCCGAGCGCGGAAAACCCATTGACGTGGGTCTTGATGCGATCCCGCGCCAACTGCTTCTGGAACTCTGCCAGCACCGCGTCGCGGTGACTCGCCTGCACCATGTCGATGAAATCGACAATCACGATGCCGCCCAGATTGCGCAATCGCAGTTGCCGCGCAATCGCCTGCGATGCTTCCAGGTTGGTCTTGAAGATGGTGTCATCAAAATTGCGCGCGCCCACAAAACCGCCGGTATTGACATCGACGGTGGTCAACGCCTCGGTCTGGTCAATGATCAGGTAGCCGCCGGATTTGAGATCCACGCGCCGCCCCAGGGCCTTGGCGATTTCTTCGTCAATGCTGAAGAGGTCGAAAATAGGCCGCTCGCCGCTGTGCAACTGCAGCCTTTGCAGCGTCGCCGGCATGAATTCCGCAGCGAACAGCTTGAGTTTGTCGAACTGCTCGCGGGAATCGATGCGTATGCTCAGCGTGTTTTCAACAACCATGTCGCGCAGCACACGCTGCAGCAAACTCAGGTCCTGGTGCAGCACCGAGGTGGGCGGCAACCGAAGCGCGGCGTCCTTGATCCGTGACCATGTCTTGCGCAGGTAGGCAATGTCTTCGCCCAGCTCCGCGTCGGTGGCATCCTCGCCGTTGGTGCGCAGGATGAAACCGCCGCCCATGTCACCGGCCAGCCCCTGCAGGCGCCGGCGAAGGTCCTCGCGCTGTGCGGACGGGATCTTCTGGGACACGCCGATGTGATTGTCCTGCGGCAGAAACACCAACAGCCGCCCCGCAATACTGACCTGCGCCGTCAGTCGCGCGCCCTTGGTGCCTATCGGGTCCTTCAGCACCTG
>CBFGNA010000166.1:0-5825 GCA_965650045.1 uncultured Polaromonas sp. | reverse complement strand
GGCCCGCCCGGCACCGGCAAGACCGAGCTGGCCAAGGTGGTGGCACAGGCGGCCGGGCTGGACCTGTTCGAGGTCGAATATGCCGACCGCGACGGCAACTCGCTGAGCGGGCGTGATCGCTACCGTTCGCTGCAGATTGCCCAGGTGTTTCTCAAGGGCAGCGCCCACGCGGCCTTGCTGTTTGACGAGGTCGAAGACGTGTTTCCCGCCGTCTCCAGCGAGGCGGCCCAGTTGATGGCGCGCTCCGACCAGCTGGTGGCACCGGCCACCGGCTCCGTGAGCGGCAAGGCCTGGGTCAATCAGATCCTCGAATCGAACACCGTGCCCACCTTGTGGGTGACCAACCGGATCGAGCAGATCGACCCGGCCTTCCGGCGCCGCTTTGCCTACCACCTGGAGCTCAAGTCACCGCCGCCGGGTGCGCGCGAAGGCCTGGTGCGCAAGACGCTGGAGGGGGTGGCGGTCACCGACGGTTTTGTGGCCAGGCTCACGGCGCGCAAGGGGCTGACGCCGGCGCAGATCCGGACCGCGGTGCGGGTTGCCAAACTGGCGAGCGAACCCGGGAAAGGCACGGACAACGCAGGCATGCAGGCGATTTTCAGCGGTGGCCACACCGCATTGATGGAGTCGCTGATTGAGCGCCAGCTCAAAAACGCCGATCAGGCGCTGGGCAACAAGGCCGGTGCTGCGGGGCGGCCCAGCGTCACCACCTACGACCTTGGCATGCTCAACGTCGAGTCGCGCTTTGAGGTGCCGCGCATCGTGCAGGCGCTGAAAAGCCGCGGGCATGGCAGCCTGTGCTTTTATGGCGCACCCGGCACCGGCAAGACTGCGCTGGCCGAACACATCGCCAGAGCGCTGGAACGGCCGCTGATCATCAAGCAGGCCAGCGACCTGATCAGCAAATACGTGGGCGACACCGAGCAGAACATGGCCGCCATGTTTGCCGAGGCCGAAGCCGAAAAGGCGGTGCTGCTGCTCGACGAAGCCGACAGTTTCCTGCAGGACCGGCGTGGCGCCCAGCGCACCTACGAAGTTACCGAGGTCAACGAGATGCTGCAGGGCATGGAGCGTTTCAACGGCATTTTTGTCTGCACCACCAACCTGCTGGAAAGCCTGGACCAGGCGGCGCTGCGGCGCTTTACCTTCAAGATCAAATTCATGCCGCTGACGGCGCAGCAACGCGAGCACATGTTTGTGGCCGAAGCCCTGGGCGGCGACGCCGCCGCCCTGAGTGCTGCGGTGCGCGAGCGGCTGGCCCGGCTGGGGCAGCTCTGCCCCGGTGACTTTGCGGCCGTCAAACGCCAGACCGAGATCCTGGACGTGGCATTCAGCGCCGACGAGTTTGTCAGCCAGCTGGAGGCCGAGCACCGGATCAAGCCGGAGGTGCGGGAGGCGCGCAGCATGGGCTTCATCCAGTAGCCAGGGCGCAGGTTTGTCCGCGCCCTTCCAAAACTTCAGAACTGGATCATCCTGATCGCCTTGCGTGATCCGTCGTTCATGTCCCGGGCGGCGTGCAGCAGGCGGTTCAGGTAGGCCTGGGCGTCCGACTTCACCAGCCGTGACGGCTCCGGCATGTAGCCAATGGCGATGTGAAAGACCAGCGGATCGGCATCGGGCAACTCGCGGGACGGGCGCAGCCCGCTGGCCAGGATCTTGGTGGCCACGTCATTGGCCGCGTCGCTGTTCACCGGCCCTTCCATCAGCAGGGCAAACTGGCTGTCCCCGACCCGCGCCACGGTATCGGTGGTCTGGGTGGCCGCGCGTATGCGCGAGGCCGCCATCACCATGGCGCGGTCGCCGGTTTCGCGGCCGTGCTGCTGCTGCAGGTCCGCCAGGTTGCTCAGGTTGATGATCAGCAGGGCGCAAGGCTGCTGATAACGCGCACCGGTGCTCAGCGCCTGGCGCAGCTTGCTGACCATGGCCCGCGCCGAGGCCAGTCCGGTCAGGGGGTCGGTGGTGCGCAGGGTGCTTGCGCGCGACTCGGATTCCCGCCGCTGGGTCACCCGGCGCAGCAGGCCGTAAAACAGGATGGGCGCTTCCAGTGCGGAGCCCAGCAGCAGCGCGTTTTCCGTCAGAAAGCTGGCCCGCAGCAGGCCGAAATTGCGGCCCAGCGGAAACAGCGTGGCCAGCACGATGGGCAAAAACCCCAGCGCCAGCCAGCGTGCGTGCCGGTCGCCCTCGAACATGGACACGCCCACCACCAGCAGCAGGGCCACGATGCCGGCGCTCACGATCACGTTGGCCACGGCAAAACTCTCGGCCGTCGGGATGGTGCCGTCAATCACCGCGATGCTGAGCAGCAGGCCGAACATGGCCATCAGGAACCAGTCCAGCGCGCGCGAAAACCGCTTGGGCGTGGTGACCGTGCGGACAAACAGCATGGCGGTCGATGCCGCGGCCAGCGGGAGCGCAAAAACCGCGGGATTGTTCAATGCCGGCAGTTCCGGCCACCAGTACAGGCCGGCCATGCCGGTGAACGCCGCCTGCGAAGCGGCAAAGGTGCTGACGTACAGGGTGTAGCTCGCAAAGCCCCAGTCGCGGTAGGCCACCGCGTTGATCAGTGCCAGCAGGCTGATGAGAAAGGCCAGCCCGAAATAGGCGCCCAGCAGCACATGGTCAAGCTGGCGCGTGGCGGTCAGTTGCGAGTCACCCACGGCGCGCGGCACCGCAGAAAAGGGCACCCGCGCGTGTTCGATGCGCACGTAGTAGCGGATGACTTCCCCCTGCTCGGCGCTCATCGACAGCGCCGGGTAGCGGCCCGGCAGCGGCCACACGCTCATCGGCAAGGTGTCGCCGGCGTGCTGCGTCACCCAGCGGCCCAGGGTGTCGCGGTAATACAGGCTGATTTTGTCCACACCGGCCATCGGCAGCTCCAGTTTCCAGCGAAAGCTCGGGTCGACGATCAGCGCGTCGAAGCGCAGCCACAGCGCGGCGTCCTCCAGAATCTGGGGCTGGCCGACCCGCAGGGGTTTGAAGGGCAGGGTCAGCGCGCCCGCCTCGACCGCTTCCACCGGTGTCCGGCCGCCGGGATCGAGCCAGCTGTCCAGCACCGGCCCCAGGGTGAAGGGGCCGGGCCGGGCACCCAGCGTCAACAGCTCGCCCGCCCGGGCGGGCAGGGCCACCTGCAGGCACAGTGCGGCCAGCACCAGCCTGACCAGGACGGCGAACACGCCTGCGGCGGTGAATGTTGTGTTGGAGGCTCGCACAGGCGGCTATTGTGCCGCAGGCTTTTGCGGGTGAGCCGGCCGCGGGATTGCCGGTGTATCGGCCCGGACCGGCGGGTAAGCGGCGGGTAGTCTGTCCGCCTGGGCGTTCATGCGGGGCTGGCTGACAACCCTGGAAATGCTATGAATTCAGGAGCTGCTCGCGCCCGCCAGGCAAGGGCTGGAGGCTGATTTTGTCATTGATCCATGCTGCAGACGCGCAGCACTTCCCGGCCGTAGGCTTCCAGCTTCTTGGTGCCTATCCCGCTGATGCCTTCGAGGTCGGCGATGTCCTGCGGTGCACGCTCGGCAATGGCGCGCAGCGTCGCGTCATGAAAGATCACAAAGGCCGGCAGGTTGTGTTCGCGTGCCACCTCGGCGCGCCAGGCCTTGAGCCGTCCCAGGCGTTCCAGCGCACCGGCATTGAGCGACGCTTCGGCCAGCCCCTTGGCCGAGGTCTTGGTGCTTTTTTTGCCGCGCCGCTCGGACGATGTGCCCGCGGCCTGCTCACGCAGCATCACGCTGACTTCACCCTTGAGCACCTGGCGCGCATCGGGCAGCAGTTGCAGGGTGTTGAAGGCGTCGGGATCGACCCGCACCATGCCCTTGGCGATCAACTGGCGCAACACGCCGCGCCATTGCACCTCGGACAGGTCGGTGCCGATGCCGAAGGTGCTGAGCTGGTCGTGGCTGTGCTGCAGCACCTTTTCGGTCGCCTTGCCGCGCAGGATGTCCATCAGGTGACCGGCGCCGAAGCTGATGCCGCTGGCCTGCTGCACCCGGTAGATGCAGCTGAGCATCTTGCGCGCGGCTTCGGTCGCGTCCCAGACGGCCGGCGGGTTCAGGCAGTTGTCGCAATTCCCGCAGGGCAGGCTTTCCTCGCCGAAATAATGCAGCAGGCTCACGCGCCGGCAACGTGTGTCTTCGGCCAGGCTCAGCAGCGCATCGAGCTTGCCGCGCATCACCTGCTTGAACTCCTCGCTGGCGGCTTCGCTGGTGTCGATCATGCGGCGCTGGTTCACCACGTCCTGCAGGCCGTAGGTCATCCAGGCGTTGGCCGGCAGGCCGTCGCGTCCGGCGCGGCCGGTTTCCTGGTAATAGCCCTCGATGTTTTTGGGCGTGTCCAGGTGGGCGACAAAACGCACGTCGGGCTTGTCGATGCCCATGCCGAAAGCGATGGTGGCGACCATCACCGTGCCTTCCTCGCGCAGGAAGCGGTCCTGGCGCTGCTGGCGCAAGCTGCTGTCCAGGCCGGCGTGGTAAGCCATGGCCTTGAGCCCCGCGTCCTGCAATGCGTCGGCGACTTCCTCCACGCGTTTGCGCGACTGGCAATACACGATGCCGGCCTCGCCCGCATGTTCGCTCTCGATGAAACGCAGCAGCTGGTGCGTCGCGTTGGTTTTTTCGACGATGGTGTAACGAATGTTGGGCCGGTCGAAGCTGCTGACGAACGCGCGCGCGTCTTCCAGCTTGAGCCGCTCGATCATGTCCTGGCGCGTCAGCGCATCGGCGGTTGCCGTCAGCGCGATGCGCGGCACATCGGGAAAGGTCTCGTGCAGCAGGCTCAGGGACCGGTACTCGGGCCGGAAGTCGTGGCCCCACTGGCTCACGCAATGCGCCTCGTCAATCGCAAACAGGCTCAACAGCCCGCGCTCGTGCAGCGAACCCAGCAGGCCCTTCATGCGCGGCGTGTTGATGCGCTCGGGCGCCGCGTACAGCAGGGTCAGTTCGTTGCGCAGCAACTGTTTTTCCAGCGCGCTGCTTTCTTCCTGGGTCTGCGTGGAATTGAGAAAGGCGGCAGACACGCCGGCTTCATGCAGCGCGCCGACCTGGTCGTGCATCAGCGCGATCAGCGGCGAGATCACCACCGTCACGCCATGGCCGGCGTTTTGCCGGGCAATCGCCGGGATCTGGTAACACAGGGACTTGCCGCCGCCGGTCGGCATCAGCACCAGCGCATCGCCACCCTGCACCACGTGGTCCACGATGGCCTGCTGCGGGCCCCGGAAATCCGCATAACCAAAAACCTGGCTCAGGATGTCCAGCGGGGTCGGTGCAGTCAAGGTGTTCGGCAAGGGTTGAAAGTGTCAGGGCGAAGCAAAAATGCTATCAAATAAGGAGCTGATGGCGCCCGTCAGTCGTGGGCTGGAGCCCGATTTGGCTTCAAACCGGCTACATCTGCTCCCAAGGCAGTCCCTCAAACCGCCAGCCGCTGAGCGTGGATCTCTGGAACTGCTCGTCGAGCTCGCCTTCAAAACCGTGCACCACGTTGATGACCTCGCTGAAGCCCGCGGCCTCCAGGGCCTGCCCGGCGGCCAGGGTGCGCTGGCCGGAGCGGCAGATCAGCAGCACCGGCTGGTCCTTGCCGCTGGCCTCGCGCGCCACCGTGTCGGCGAACTTCTTCGGATCGGGCGTCAGATCCGGGTACTCGTACCACGGCACGTTGACCACGCCGGGCGGGCGGCCCACGTACAGCGACTCGATCTCCATGCGCACATCGACAAACAGGGCGTCGGGGTGCTGCTGGAGGTAGTCCCAGGCTTCTTTGGGTTGGAGGTGTTTCATGGGTCAGATTCGGGCTGAAGCCTTATTGTCGGGCATGTTGCTGCGCTCGGACCG
>CBFGNA010000165.1:0-5827 GCA_965650045.1 uncultured Polaromonas sp. | reverse complement strand
TCCTTGCAGGCGTCCTTGGTGTAGTACTCGTCGCGGTAGATGAACATGATGATCTCGGCGTCCTGCTCGATGGCGCCGGATTCGCGCAGGTCGCTCATCATCGGCCGCTTGTCCGTGCGTGCTTCCACGCCGCGCGACAGCTGTGACAGCGCGATCACCGGGCAACCCAGCTCCTTGGCCAGCATCTTCAGGCCGCGTGAAATCTCGCCCACCGCAGTGGCGCGATTCTCCTCGCTCATGCTGGACGACACACTCATCAGTTGCAGGTAGTCGACCACGATCAGGCCCAGCTTGCCGCCGCACTGGCGTGCCAGCCGCCGGGCGTTGGCACGCAACTCGCTCACCGTCAGGCCAGGGGTTTCGTCGATGTGCAGCGAGATGTTGCGCAGCTTCTCGATGGCCTCCGTCAGGCGCGGCCACTCTTCATCAGTCAGCGCGCCGGTGCGCAAATGGGTCTGGTCAATGCGGCCGATGGAGCCGACGATACGCACCGCCAGCTGCGAGGCGCCCATCTCCATCGAGAACACCGCCACCGGCAGGCCTTCGTTGAGCGCGACATGTTCCGCGATGTTGATGGCCAGCGCCGTTTTTCCCATGGACGGCCGCGCCGCCAGGATCACCAGGTCACCGGCCTGAAAGCCCGAGGTCATCTTGTCGAGGTCGTAAAAGCCGGTGGGCACACCTGTCACTTCGTTCGGGTTTTCCGACATTTCAGTGACGCGGTCCAGCAGGCTGACCACCAGGGTATCCATGCTCTGGAAGCCCTGCTTCATGCGCGAGCCCTGCTCGCCGATCTTGAAGATCTTCTGTTCGGCCTCGTCGAGGATGCTTGCTACCTCCCTGCCCTGGGGGTTGAAGGCGTTGGTGGCAATCTCGTCGCTGGCCGACACCAGCTTGCGCAGGATGGAGCGTTCGCGCACGATCTCGGCATAACGGCGGATATTGCTGGCGCTGGGCACGTACTGGGCCAGCGAATTGAGATAGCCGAGCCCGCCGACCTCCTCGGCCTTGCCCTGATTCTGCAGGTGTTCGTAGACCGTGATCACGTCGGCCGGCTTGGTGGCATTGATCAGGGCGCCCACGGCCGCGTAAATCAGCTTGTGTTCGTAGCGGTAGAAGTCTTCGTCCACCAGCAGGTCACCGACCCGGTCCCAGGCGCCGTTGTCCAGCAGCAAACCGCCCAGGACACTGGACTCGCCCTCGATCGAATGCGGGGGAATGCGCAGTTGCGCAATTTGCCGGTCAGGGCTGTAGCGGGGGTCGGAAGCGGTGGAAAGTACGGCGGACATCAAGGTTCCTGAACAACACTAAATCCTAGCGCGCCGGCGCCTCGATAACACACACATCTTGTAAATGATGGGGATAACGCCGGGTGCTAGTTGTGAATAACCGGAGAGCAACTTTGTACAACTCCTGAGCAGCTTCCAAGAAAAAAGCCGCTCAAGGAGCGGCTTTCCGGGAGCAGCGTGGTGGCTTTAAGCCGATTCGCCGTACACCGTCACGGTGATATCCACAGCCACATCGGTGTGCAGGGCAACCGACACAGGATGGTCACCCACGGTCTTGAGCGGGCCATTGGGCATGCGGATCTGCGACTTGGCCACAGGAAAGCCCTGCTTGGTCAGCTCGGCCGAAATGTCATGGTTGGTCACCGACCCGAACAAACGGCCGTCCACACCGGCTTTTTGCGTCAGCTTGACGGTGGTGCCGCCCAGCTTTTCGCCCTGGGCCTGCATCTCGGCCAGCTTGGCAGCAGCGGCTTTTTCAAGCTCGGCGCGTTTGACTTCGAATTCCTTGATGGCTGCAGCGGTGGCGCGGCGTGCGCGGCCGGAGGGGATCAGGAAGTTGCGTGCGTAGCCGTCCTTAACCTTGACGACTTCACCCAGGTTGCCCAGGTTCACGACTTTGTCGAGCAGAATGATTTGCATGGTCGGCTCCTTACAGGCTGCGGTGCTGGTCGCTGTACGGCAGCATCGCCAGGAAGCGGGCACGTTTGACAGCGGTGTTGATCTGGCGCTGGAAAATCGCGCGCGTGCCGGTCAGGCGGGCGGGGATGATCTTGCCGTTTTCTGCGACGAAATCGCGCAGGGTATCGATGTCCTTGTAGTCGATTTCTTCAACGCCGGCAGCGGTGAAGCGGCAAAAGCGCTTGCGCTTGAACAGCAGGGATTGTGTGTTGCGCTTGGGGCGCTTGTCTTTGTTGAAACGTTTTGGTCCGGGCATGATGGACTCCTTAAAGGGGGTTCAGTACTTGATCAGAAACTGGTTGAAAAGCTTGGATGTGAAACACAACACTCTTGTTGCCGCGCGCATTGACCAGAAAGCCGGTGAATCTGAAAACCTGTCCCAATGTCAGCCGGCCGGTTTGTTCAGCCAGGGTGCCAAAGGCAACCGCTTTCATCGTGACCCTGACCTGCCGGGTGGCGCCTCCTTCGGTCATTTCGGACTCGTGGTCGAGGACGAAATTGGCGGCAGGAATGCCAGCAGGCGTGTAGCGCAGGGGGCTGGCCTCGGCGATACGGGCGGTCAGTTCAAAGTGATTCACTGCGGATCATTCGCGCAGCACTGCGTCGTTTCACGGCATGGGCGTCTTACGACGCTGCGTACTCCTGCTGCTGGGCCTTGCGGGCTTCCTCACGCTCGACGTTGCGCATCATGAGGGAAGGGCCGGTTTCAGCTTTTTTCTTCACCACGGTCAGGTGGCGCAGCACGGCATCATTGAACTTGAACGCGTGTTCAATTTCTTCCATCACGGCCTGGCTGGCTTCGATGTTGATGCACAGGTAATGGGCTTTGGCGAGTTTCTGGATCAGGTACACCAGCTGGCGCCGGCCCCAATCTTCAACCCGGTGCACTTTTCCGCCGCCAGCGGTAATCATGCTCTTGTAACGCTCCAGCATGGCTGGAACCTGCTCGCTTTGATCCGGATGGATCAGCAAGACGATCTCGTAGTGACGCATAAACTCTCCTTGTGGTTGGTAGAAGCTGCCCCAGCGTCGTTAAGGGTGCAGCAAGGCGAAGCCCATGATTATATACCAGCTTGGTATTGCCCCCACGGTTGCTCACTGCGTGTAACGCCCTGCCCCCTCCCCAAGGGGTTCAGTGCGCCCTGAGCCTGTCAAAGGCTACGCCCGCACAAAGGAAAAACTCCCACCCATGAAAAAAGCCCGGCAACTTGCGTTGCCGGGCTTTGGAACCTGAAACCCAGTTCAGGTCATGGCGGGAGCCTGATCAGGCAGCGCGCAGCGTTGGGTAACGCACGTGCTCGACCAGTTCCTGGATCTTGCGGCTCGGCGCCGGTGTCACCAGGCTGACCAGGATGATCACGGCGAAACCGACCGGCACGCCGAAGACACCTGCAGAGATCGGCTGGATATCCCACCAGAGCTGCACCGGCGAGGTAACGCCAAACAGGCCGCGCAGCCAGGGCTGGGTGGTCACCATGTAGAAGAAGGTGGTGCCCAGACCAGCGATCATGCCCAGCGACGCGGCAATACCGGTGGCGCGTTTCCAGAAGATACCCAGCGTGAGTGCCGGGAAGAACGCTGCCGCTGCGAACGAGAACGCCGCAGACACCAGGAACAGAATGTCGGCCGGCTTCTGGGCCGCCACATAAGCAGCGGCCAGCGCGACGATCAGCAGCAGGACTTTGGAGATGGTCACGCGGCGTGCGGTCGATGCGTTGGGGTCGATCATTTTGTAGTACAGGTCGTGGCTGAGCGCATTGGCAATCGTCAGCAGCAGGCCGTCCGCGGTGGACAACGCAGCCGCCAGGCCACCCGCAGCCACCAGGCCGGACACCACATAGGGCAGCCCGCCGATGGCCGGCGCCGCCAGCACGATGATGTCACCGCCAATGGACATTTCGTTGAGCTGCAGCAACCCGTCCTTGTTGATGTCCACCACCGACAGCAGCGAAGGATCCACCTTGTTCCAGGCCGCTATCCAGTCCGGCAACTGGTTGAACGGCGTTCCCACCAGCAGCGTGAAGACCTCATATTTCACCAGCACCGCCAGCGCAGGGGCCGTGAAGTACAGCAGGAAAATGAAGAACAGCGACCAGGTCACCGACTGCCGCGCTTCCTTCACGCTGGGCACCGTGTAATAACGCATCAGGATGTGCGGCAAGGCAGCGGTACCCACCATCAGGCAGAAGATCAGCGCCAGGAAGTTGCGACGCGACACGTCGTAGGCCTTCTGGGCAGCCGCATCCCCGTTCGGATCGCCGGCAAACTGCTGGGCATGCGGCGGCATGCCATTGAGCGGCTTGGCCTTGGTGTCGGCCGCAGCTTTGGCAGCGGTCCAGGCCTTCGTGGCAGCAGCCGCATCCTTGGGCACGGCAGCCAGCGCTTTTTCTGCGGCAGAAATCTCGGACAACGCGCCGTTCGACGCTTTCAGGTCAGCCACGGTTTTTTCCGCAGCGGCCTTGTCAGCCGCCAGCGCCGTTGCCGGGTTCTTCAGCTTCTCGGTCAGGGCTGCGGAGCGCTGCTTGTAGATGTCGCGGACTTCGATTTCCTTGGCGTTGGCCGTGAGTTCCTTTTCCTTGGCGGTCACCTTCTGCAGCTGGAAGCCGTAGATGGCTTGCGGAATCGGCACGCTGGTCTGTTTGACCGACAGCCACACCACCGGAATCATGTAGGCCACGATCAGGATGATGTACTGGGCCACCTGCGTCCAGGTCACGGCGCGCATACCACCCAGGAAGGAGCACACCAGAATGCCGCCCAGCCCGAGGAAAATCCCGAGCTCGAAGGCCACGCCGGTCAGGCGCGCGGTGATGATGCCGACGCCGTAGATCTGTGCCACCACATAGGTGAACGAGCACAGGATGGCGGCGATGATGCCGAGAAAACGCGGCAGGTTGCCGCCGTAACGCTCACCCAGAAAATCGGGAATCGTGAACTGGCCGAACTTGCGCAGGTAGGGCGCCAGAAACAGCGCCACCAGGCAATAACCGCCGGTCCAGCCCATGATGAAGGCCAGGCCGCTGTAACCCGTGAGGTAGAGCGTACCGGCCATGCCGATGAAGGAGGCCGCTGACATCCAGTCGGCGCCCGTCGCCATGCCGTTGTACACCGCCGGCACGCGGCGGCCTGCCACGTAATATTCGGCGGCGTCTGTCGTGCGGCTCATGATGCCGATGCCGGCATACAGGCCAATGGTGGCCAGCAGGAAGATCAGGCCGATCCACTGACGGGACAGGCCCATCTGTTCGAGGATGGCGAGCACGATCACAAAGGCCAGAAAGCCCCCGGTGTACCACTTGTAGACCTTGCCCAGGCCCTTTTTGAAGGCAGCGTTGGATGCGGCAGTGTTGACGCCGGCATCATTTCCAAATATTCCAGCCATGATTACTCCTCGCTTTCCTGGACGCCGTGCTCAATATCGAGCTTGCCCATGTACCAGGCGTAATACCCGATGATGGCCACGTAAATCACCAAAGCTCCCTGCGCTCCCATCCAGAAGCTGAAAGGCCAGCCAAAGAAAGTGAAGCTCAATTCGCGCGCGAAATAACTCACGACGAACGTCACGACGAACCAGATCACCAGCAGGATTGCCGTGATGTTCAGGTTCTTGCGCCAGTAACGGCGGTGGTTGTCAGTCAACTGCATAACACTTGCCTCCATCAACAACGCCCTTGCGGGCACATCACGATCACCACCTGTCCCTGCGTGGCCTGCAAGCCGGATCGTGTCTTATAAGCCTGGGCTGGACCCTGGCCGTCAAATACCCGCCCCGCTGATTCCCGGTCAGGATGACTGAGCTGCGCTCAGTCCCGTCTCGCGCTCCAGCTGGGCGGCCACTTTAGGCTCAAACCGTTTGAGGT
>CBFGNA010000164.1:0-5833 GCA_965650045.1 uncultured Polaromonas sp. | reverse complement strand
TTCGAAGGCCAGCGCCAGGCACTCACTTTCCCGTGGACTCAGGGGACTGCCCGCAGCAGCCATGGTGCGCTTGAAAAGTGGCCAGATGTTCAGCGCCGACCAGACCAGCGCCGCAGCCTCCGCACGGTCATGAAACTGCCGGGGGCTGAACATGAAGCATTCAAATGCGCGTCCGGACGTCAGCGGGAATTCAACACGCACCACGCTCTGAAAGCCGTGGGCCAGCCACAGCAGGCGCCAGCGCTCACCGCCACTGTCCGAGTTGCCGATGTGTTGCCAGGCCACCAGCGGCGCATCCGATTCCCGCCAGGGGGTACCGAAATCCTGGCTCTCCGCCAGCGCTGCCGCCGCCTCAAGAAAGCGCGGCGGATGCACCGCGGCCACGCGCCGATCCTGCCGCTGTCCAAAGGGATCAGGCCCGAGAACAACCAGGGCTTCCACGGCGAATTCGCGCAGTGCAGACAACCAGTCCGCCAGCATGCTGTCCAGCGCAATACTGTCAAAGTTGACAGGGGGCAACATCGTCAATTGCTCTCCGGAACTGTGACAATGTGCTGTGATATGTTCCAAGTTCTATTCATGACTTCCGTAGTGCCCGCCAGGATCAAGCAACAGATTCGCGCGCTGTGGGGCCAGCCCGGCACGGGTGGCCGGCTGCGGGCGAGAATCATGGCCGAACTGTTTCAGGAACAGTTGGCCCTCATTTTGCACCCGTCCCGATGGCGCTTGCGCTGGTTGGGCCTGTTCACCGTCATCGGGCATCCGCTGTTCGGATGGATCTGGGGGCACTGGCTGGCCCAGCCTTACGAGAACCCCGCGCTGCGCGCCGTGATGGGAACACTGGGCCTGCTGCTGATCTGGGAAAGCTTTGTCAACGATCCGTCCAGCAAACTTTCCGCGCGCATTTTTTCCCTGGTGTTCTGGCTGCAGCTTCCGCTTTTTTTCAGCTGGATGTATCTTTGCAACAACGGCAACACGGTCTGGCTGGCGAGCTTTTGCGCGATGGTGCTGATTTACTACCACGTGACCGACTGGCGGGCCGCCACCGTGGGAACACTCAGTGGCGTGCTGCTGGCGTGGACGCTGTTTCGCTGGCTGGGCCCCTCCGTTGCGCCGATGAGCGAGCAGCAGTTCGCCATCAACAGCGTGGTGATCACCTTCAGCTGGGCCAGCGCACTGGTACTCGGGCTTTCGTCTGCCAACCTGCGGCGCGAGCACCTGCAGCACACGCTGACCACCATGGGCATCATGGCGCACGAATTGCGGACCCCGCTGGCAACCATGTCGCTGATCGGTGATGCCATGCGCAATGAGAGCCGGCAGGTCAAGGAAGCCGGTGATGCCCAGCGGGTGGACCTGCTGGTGACGCGGTTGCACACCCTGGTGCGCAACATGAACCAGCAAATCGATACGCAGATCGCCAATGCACGCCTGCTGCGCCTGCCCACGCACAGGGAAACCGTGGGCGCAGCCGAATTGCTGCGCAATGTCGTCAAGGACTACCCCTATCGCAATTCACGCGAACGTGACAGCGTGGTGCTGGTCCTGCGCAAGGATTTCTCATTCAAATCGTCCTACCGCCTGTTCACCCAGGTCATGAACAATCTGCTCAAGAACGCTTTCCGGTCGCTTGCGGCGACCAGCTCTGCGCCCCAGCCCGGCGACCTGCGCATCGAACTGGGTGTGCTCAATGGCTGCGGGCGCATCGTCGTCACCGACCAGGGGACCGGCATTGCGCCGGAATTGCAGGCGCGCATTTTTGAGCCCTTTTTTTCCACGGATCGGGGCACCGGCCACGGCCTGGGCCTGGCTTTTTGCGAACAGGTGGTTGAAAGTGCCGGCGGCACCATCCGCGTCAAGTCGGAGCTGGGCCGGGGTGCCATCTTCATCATCGAGCTCCCCCCCATCGACTGAAGGCGAACGCACTCATGAGCTTTCCTCTTTTCCACCGGCCGGGCGCCATCGTATTTCTCGATGATGATCCCGCATATCTCGAAATGCTGGCCATGGTGCTGCCACGCCAGTGGACGGTTCGCCTGTATTTGCGACCCCAGGCCTGCATCAACGACCTCCAGCAGGAACCCCCAAAGTGGGAAGCCGATGCCTGGGCACAGCAGGAGATGATTGACCAGTGGCGCGCCGGCAGCCCCCTGATTCCCCAGGTACTGGCTTATTGGGCCGACCAAAGCGAGCGTTATGGATTGACCAAGGTCTGTGTATTCGACTACGCCATGCCGGGCATGGACGGCTTGCAGGCCCTTGGCGAACTGACGGACTGGCAGGGGGGCCGTGTGCTGCTGACCGGTCAGGCCGATGAACATGTGGCGGTCAGCGCATTCAACCGCGGACTCATCGACCAGTTCATTGCCAAACAAACGCCCGACATTTCGCAGCACCTGATCGCCGTGGTCCAGCGCATGCTGGCCCAGCCGCAGATGCGCCACTCGCAGATATGGCGCAGCGCCCTGACGCAGCCCCAGCACGCGCTGCTGCAGGTGCCATCGGTCGGCCGGCAGCTTGCCAGCCTGGCCAGCAGCCACTGGGTCGAGCATGTGGTCATCGGCCAGCCGTTCGGCATACTGGGCATGGATGCCGAGGGCCGCGTCACCTGGCTGCAACTGGAAGCCGCCTCAGGCCTCGCGGAACTGGCCGAGCTCGCCGAGTCCCAGGGGCTGACCACCAAGGCGGCGGACGACATCCGGGCAGGCCGCAGCCTCGTCGATCTGGAGCTTCAGCAGGCCCTGGGGCAGCGGGCTCCCGCACGCCTCATCCCTGCATTTTCCATCGGCCATGAAGGCGCGCTCCTCGGCGCGCTGTTTCCCGTTGATCCGGCGGCGTGCCCAACGGGCCTGACGGGCTACAAACACTGGCTCGAAAAACGCGGGCCGCGCAGCGTACGGGATTAAGGCCTGTTCTAGGCATCCGCCAAAGCGGCGCCAGCGCGTGCGCGCCGCGCAATCGGCCATTCCCACGGTTTGACGCATTGCGCCACTTCCCGGCAGACGGCCTCCACATGGCCGAGCTCCGCTTCTGTCAGTGCGGCATGCAAGGTCAAGCGCACCATGGCCCGGTTGCGGCTGGTGGCCGGGGCGCAGAAAACCGCCCCGAAAACGCCACGCGTTTCCAGATGGTCCCGCAAGACCATGGTCGCGGGCTCGGTGCCCGCTTCCAGCGCAATGATTTGTTCGGTGCCCTGGTGAATCGGGTAACCCATGTCGGACAGGCTGCCGCGCACGCGCTGGGTCAGCCCATGCAGGCGCTGCCGTTGTTCGTCACGTTTGCGAATGACCCCCAGGGTGGCGGCCAGGCCGGCAATTTCGTGAGGCAGCAGGCAGGAACTGAAGATGTTGGGGTAACTGGAGCTCAGGATGTAATAGCGCAACTCCGCCGGCGCCGTAAAAAAGCCACCGCGGCCGGCAAAGGCCTTGGCAAGGCTGGCGGTGATGAAGTGCACGCGGTCTGTCAGGCCCAGCTCCGCGCAAAGACCCGCGCCGCCCGGCCCATGCGTGCCCAGTGAATGCGATTCGTCCACCAGGATCATGCAGCCGTGGCGCTCGGCCACTTCCACCATCTCGCGCAGCGGACACAGCGCGCCGGTGGTGCTGTAAACCGAGTCCACCACCACCACGCCTGCGCCGTGGCGGGACAGCACCCGGTCCAGGTGAGCCGGGTCATTGTGGCGAAACGGGTGCGCCGGTGCACGCGCGGCATGGGCGCCCTCCCACAGTGAGGTATGCGCCAGGGTATCCAGATAGACCGGGGTTTGGGGATCGGCAATGGCCTGCAGCAGCCCAACATTGGCCGCGTAGCCGGACTGGCAGACAAAGCCGTCTTCTTTTCCCACCCATTCGGCCAGCGATTTTTCCAGGCCGCGCGCGGGGTGTTCGCCGTGGACAAACACCCCTGACTGAATCACGAATTCCCGGTCGTTCCGCAAGGCCGCAACCTGGGCGTTCACGATGTCGGGATGCCCGGTCACGCTGAGGTAATCGTTTCCATCCAGCCGGACCGCATCCGGACCGGCCGTTCTGCCGTGGAGGACAAATTTGCCGCCCCACTGCTGTTGCCAGCGCGGGGTGAAGTCGCGCGCAATCCGCTCACGCAGGTGGCCGGAAAGGCCGGGATTGCGCGTGGTTTTTGCGGCTGGGAAAGTGTTGACGTGTTCAAGAACTGGAGTTTGCATGGTGGACCTTGTAAAAAAGTACCACCATTGAAGATGAATTTAACGAATTGGGCGCGCCACCCCCTGTCAGGATTGACAGGGGTATGCAACTGAAAAACCGGTTTAGGTGTAGCGAACGGGGTAAATCACTACCTTGGTATTACTTCTCGATGACTGATGGGTTTGCGCGCGCGCCACACGTGAGGCTCAAGGCCGCAAGCGCCATGATTTTTGCGCTATCGACCAGCTCCTGGATGCCGACATATTCATCGGGCTGATGCGCAAGATCCAGAATGCCGGGCCCATAGGCAATGCAGGCGTCGAGCTTGCCGGTGCGCACAATGTGTTTCTGGTCGTAAGTGCCAGGGCTGGAGATATAGCTGGCTTCACGTCCCAGCACGCGGGCGATGGCACGCGCGGTGGCCAGCACCACCGGCGCATCGCGCGGCGTGGCCGTCGGCACAAAACTCATGATGTCCTTGATGCCGTAGCTGAAACCCGGGCGAGTGCGCTGCAGCTCTTCGAGCATGGCGACGATTTCAGCTTTCACGGCTTCGAGGTTTTCCTCCGCAATGAAGCGCCGGTCCAGAACCGCACGGCAGGAGTGCGCCACCACCGGCGAAGGCAGGTCGCCAGTCGGCCGGTTCAGCGCGTCCATGGCAAACCGTTGCTCGACCTGCCCGCCATGCAGGCTGTTGATGTTGAGTGTGCTGACCCTGGCACCGGGCGGCTCCACCGGCTCAGCGGTATGGCGCTGCGAGAGGCGCGGCTGCAACTGTGTTTCCAGCAAATGAATGAAGGCGCTCATGTGGTTGATGGCGCTGTCGCCCAGAAAAGGCATGGAGCCATGGGCAATGCGGCCCCGGGTTTCGACCTCGCCCCACCAGACCCCGCGATGGCCCAGGCAGATGCGGTCCACACCGAGCGGCTCCGGAATGATCACATGGTGTACGCGCGGTTTGCTGAAATAACCGCGCTCGGCAAGGTAACCCACACCGGCAAACCCGCCGGACTCTTCATCGACCGTGCCTGAAATCTCCAGGGCACCGGCAAACGGCACACCCTCTTCGAGAATCGCCTCACAGGCAATCACGCTGGCGGCCAGTCCGCCTTTCATGTCGCAAGTGCCGCGGCCGTAAACCCTGCCATCCCTGACTTCGCCGCCGAAAGGTTCGGTGGTCCAGCCGGAACCGGCCTCGACCACATCGATGTGGCTGTTGAAATGCACACACTCACCGCCGGGCTGGCCTTCGTAACGTGCCACGACGTTGATGCGCGGGTGCGAATCGCGATCACCCGGCGCACCGGTGGCGCGTATATATTCCACCGCAAAGCCGCGTTGGGCCAGCCGCTCACCCAGCAGGCGGGCACAGGCTTCGTAAGCGTCACCCGGCGGATTGGTCGTGGGAATGCGCACCAGATCCTGCGTGAGGGCCACCACCTCCTCGCGTTTGGATTCGATGCGCTGGAGCAGGCTGTCGTGGTTCATGGGTTCAGTTTATGTGAACCGGGCGCGGCTGTCTTATGGCGCTGCGATGCACAACTTCGGGGCATCCTTCGACAAGCTCAGGACGAACGGGCAAAGGCAGCGGCTGAGGTTGGGAGGCCAGGTTTTCCCGCCGGGCCGCCTTAAAGGAAAACGCCCCCCCGGTGGCAGGGCGCTATGCGCAG
>CBFGNA010000163.1:0-5863 GCA_965650045.1 uncultured Polaromonas sp. | reverse complement strand
TGGCCCCCTGCATGGCGGCCGCGCGTGCCGGCAAACGCCTGTTGCTGGCCAACAAGGAAGCGCTGGTGGTCGGTGGTGAGGTGTTCATGCAGGCTGTGCGGGAGGGGGGCGCCCAGTTGCTGCCCATCGACAGCGAACACTCGGCCATTTTCCAGTCCCTGCCCGAAGACCCGGCGGTCTGGGCGGAACGTATCGACAAGATCATCCTGACGGCATCCGGCGGCCCGTTTCGCACAAGGGCACCTGCGAGCCTGCGCGATGTCACGCCGGACGAGGCCTGCGCCCACCCGAACTGGGTCATGGGCCGAAAAATTTCGGTGGATTCGGCCACCATGATGAACAAGGCCCTGGAGGTGATCGAGGCCCGTTACCTGTTCGGGCTGGCGCCGGCACAGATCGAGGTGGTGATCCATCCGCAGAGCATCATCCATTCGATGGTGCAATACCGCGACACGTCGGTGGTGGCCCAGCTCGGCACCCCCGACATGCGGGTGCCCATCGCCTACGGCCTGGCCTGGCCCGGCCGCATCAGCTCGGGCGCCCAGGCCCTGGATTTCCGGGCACTGGCGACCATGACTTTTGCCGTGCCCGACGACGCGGTGTTTCCCGGCCTGCCGCTGGCCTGGGAAGTGCTGGATGCACCTGCCGGCACCACAGCGGTCCTCAATGCGGCCAACGAAGTGGCTGTTGCCGCCTTTCTTGAACAGCGGATACGTTTTGACCAGATCCACGCCGTCAACCGCGCGACCCTCGATGCCGTCGCGCCTTCAGGCATAGGCGGCATCGGGGATCTGCTGGCGCTGGATGCACAATCGCGCAGGGTTGCCGCCGACCTTGCCGGGAACCTGAAAACCTGACCGGAGTATCGCCATGCTGACCTTGGTCGCCTTTGTTGTTGCCCTGGGCATTCTGATTGCCATCCACGAGTACGGCCATTACCGCGTGGCGGTGGCCTGCGGCGTCAAGGTGCTGAAGTTCTCCGTCGGTTTCGGCAAACCCCTTTACACCTGGCGGCTGAAAAACCGGCCAACCGAGTTTTCCATCGGCATGCTGCCGCTGGGCGGCTACGTCAAGATGCTCGATGAGCGCGAAGGCCCGGTCGATCCGGCCGAGCGCCACCTGGCGTTCAACAACCGGCCGCTGCGCGCCCGGGCGGCGATTGTGGCTGCCGGGCCGGCGGCCAACCTGCTGTTGGCCATCGTGCTGTATGCGGTGGTCAACTGGAGCGGCATGCAGGAGCCCCAGCCGGTGCTGGCCAGCCCGGTGGCCGGGTCGATGGCTGAACGCGCCGGCCTGCGTGGGGGCGAACGTGTGCAGCAGGCCGCCTTTGACGATGACACGCTGGAAGACGTGCGTTCCTTCGAAGACCTGCGCTGGCGCCTGACCCGTGCAGCGCTGGGCGGGCGCGATGTGCGATTGCAGGTCACCGACGGTGTCGGCGAGTCGGCGGGCGCGGACATCACGGCATCCCGCAGTGTGTTGCTCCCCCTCGGCCAGCTCAACGCGTCAGATGCGGACGCCCGGCTTTTCAGGAAGATCGGCATTCTTGGACCGTGGACCCAGGCGGTGATCGGGGAGGTCATGCCCGGCGGCGCCGCGGAAAAATCGGGCTTGCAGACCGATGACGTGGTTCAACGCATCGGAGAAAAGACCATTGTTGATGGCCAGCAGTTGCGCGAGACGATACGCGCGTCCAGGGGCGCCGAGACCTGGCAAATCCTGCGGGGCGGGCAGACCCTGCAACTGCAGGTTGCACCGGAAATCCGTGAGGAGGGCGGCCAGTCCGTGGGACGCATCGGCGCCTATGTCGGCACGCCCCCGGCGATGGTGACGGTGCGTTACGGGCCGCTGGAGGGCTTGTGGAACGGCGCCGTGCGGACCTGGGAGGTGTCGGTGCTGACGCTCAAGATGATGGGCAAGATGCTGATCGGTGAAGCGTCCCTGAAAAACCTCAGCGGACCGCTGACGATTGCGGACTATGCGGGCAAGTCGGCGAGCATCGGCTGGAGCGCTTACCTGCTGTTTTTGGCGCTGATCAGCGTCAGCCTGGGTGTGCTGAATTTACTGCCACTGCCGGTTCTGGATGGTGGGCACCTGATGTATTATCTTTGGGAGGCGATCACCGGCAGGAGCGTGTCTGACGCCTGGATGGACCGGTTGCAGCGCGGTGGCGTTGCCATCTTGCTGGCCATGATGTCTGTTGCCTTGTTTAACGATGTCTCCCGGCTTTTGGGTTAATCCATTTTTTTCATGCAAAAACAAATCAAACGATTCAAGCTCCGCAGCGTATCCGCGATCGTGGCGAGCTTTCTGATTGCGCAGGCTGCCTGGGCCGTGGATCCCTTTACGGTGCGCGACATTCGCGTCGAAGGCCTGCAGCGTGTGGAGCCTGGAACCATTTTCGCGTCGCTGCCGTTTCGCGTGGGCGAAACCTACAACGATGACAAGGGCGCCAGCGCCATTCGCGCCTTGTTCGGGCTGGGCCTGTTCAAGGACGTGCGCCTGGAGGTCAGTGGTGACGTGCTGGTGGTTATTGTGGAAGAGCGCCCCACCGTCGCTGACGTGGACTTCGTCGGCGCCAAGGAATTTGACAAGGACGTGTTGAAAAAGGCGCTGCGCGATATCGGCCTTGCCGATGGCCGGCCTTTCGACAAGGCACTGGCCGACCGCGCCGAACAGGAGCTCAAGCGCCAGTACATCAACCGCAGCCTGTATGGCGCCGAGGTGCTGACGACGGTGACGCCGATTGAGCGCAACCGCGTCAATGTCACCTTCAGCGTCATTGAGGGCGACCTGGCCAAGATCAAGGAAATCAATATTGTCGGCAACAAGGCTTTCAGCGATTCCACGCTGCGGGGCCTGTTTGATCTGAACACCGGCGGCTGGCTCAGCTGGTACACCAAGTCCAACCAGTATTCGCGCGCCAAGCTCAATGCCGACATCGAAACCCTGCGGTCTTACTACCTGACACGGGGCTACCTTGAATTCAAGGTGGACTCCACGCAGGTGGCCATTTCGCCGAACAAGCAGGACATTTCGGTGACCATCAATGTCACCGAGGGTGAGCGTTTCACTGTCTCGGGCGTCAAACTGGAAGGCAATTTCCTGGAGCGCGAGGAAGAATTCAAGTCGCTGGTCACCATCAAGCCGGGCGAGGCCTACAACGCCGACCAGGTGGCGCAGACGGTAAAGGCTTTCACCGAATACTATGGCAGCTTCGGGTTTGCGTTTGCCAAGGTCGAGGCCAAGCCGGAGATCGACCGGGCCAGCAACCGCGTGGCTTTTGTGCTTCAGGGTGACCCTTCGCGCCGGGCCTATGTGCGGCGCATCAACATCAGTGGCAATAACCGCACCCGTGACGAAGTCGTGCGCCGGGAATTGCGGCAGTTTGAGGCGTCCTGGTACGACGGCGACAAAATCCGGCTCTCGCGCGACCGCGTGGACCGCCTCGGTTACTTTACCGAAGTCAATATCGACACCCAGGAAGTCCCGGGCACGCCGGACCAGGTCGACCTGAACATGGCCCTGGTTGAAAAGCCCACCGGCAACCTGCAACTGGGTGCGGGTTTCTCCAGTGCTGAAAAACTGTCGCTGATCTTCGGGTTCAAGCAGGAAAATGCATTTGGCACCGGCAACTATCTGGGCCTGGAAGTCAACACCGGCAAATACAACCGGCAATTTGTGCTGAGCACGGTGGATCCCTACTTCACCAAGGACGGTATTTCGCGTACTTTTGACATCTACTCCCGCACGTCCCGGCCGTATGACAGCCAGGGGGGTGACTATGCGCTGAAGACTACCGGGGGCAGTGTTCGTTTCGGCGTGCCTTTCAGCGAAGTCGATACGGTGTATTTTGGTGTGGGCCTGGAGCAGATCGATATCTCCGGTCCGGTGCTTCCGCTGGTGTACCAGAACTACATCAACACCTTCGGCGCCAAGAGCAACACCATCCCGCTGACGGTCGGCTGGTCGCGTGACGACCGGGACAGTGCCCTGGTGCCGAGCAAGGGTACTTTCCAGCGCGCTTATGGGGACTGGGGTGTGGCCGGCGATGCGCGTTTCCTGCGTGCGAACTACCAGGTCCAGAAATACATTCCCCTGAACAAGCAGTTCACCATTGCCCTGAACGGTGAACTGGGCTGGGGCAAGGGCCTGAACGGCCAGCCTTTCCCGGTGTTCAAGAACTCCTATTCGGGCGGTCTGGGTTCGGTGCGCGGCTTCGAGCCTGGCACGCTGGGCCCGCGTGATGCCCAGGGCAACTCCATCGGCGGCCCCAAAAAGATCACGTTGAACGCGGAAATCCTGGCGCCTTTCCCGGGTGCGGGCAACGACAGGACCCTGCGTTTGTTCGGGTTTGTGGACACCGGCAATGTGTTTGCTGAAAACCAGAAATACAGCCTTGGCGACCTGCGTTCTTCGGTGGGTATCGGCATCAGCTGGATATCCCCGCTGGGACCGTTGCGACTGGCCATTGCCAACCCGTTGAGCAAGACGCCAACGGATAGAATTCAGAGATTGCAATTCCAGATTGGTACATCGTTCTAATGAAGCATTTTTCCTCCAAGCTATTTCTGGCTGCCGTGATGGCCATGCTCACCTGCGCGGCGGGTGCGCAGGAGTTCAAGATCGGCATTGTCAACATTGACCGGATTTTCCGGGAAGCCAACTCCGCCAAGGCGGCGCAGGCCAAGCTGGAGCAGGAGTTCGGCAAGCGCGAGAAAGACCTTGGCGACCTCGGCACGCAACTCAAGACCATGGCAGACAAGTTCGAGCGTGAAGCGCCGACGCTGTCGGAGAGCCAGCGCGCGACCCGCCAGAAGCAACTGGTCGAACAGGATCGCGACTTCCAGCGCAAGCGCCGGGAATTCCAGGAAGACCTCAATGCGCGCAAGAATGAAGAGCTGCAGCAGGTCATCGAACGCGCCAACAAGGTCGTCAAGGCGGTTGCCGAAACCGAAAAATACGACCTGGTTCTGCAGGAAGCGGTATATGCCAATCCCAAGCACGACATCACCGACAAGGTCATCAAGGCGCTCAACGCTGCCAAATAAGCGTTTCATCACGGGCCAGGCGTGACGCTCAGACTCGGGGACATCGTCGCAGCCCTGGCGGCTGACTTTGATGCCCGGCTGGTGGGCGATCCGGATTTGCGGATAGAGCGGCTGGCAACACTGGCGTCTGCCGGACCTGCCGAGCTCAGTTTCCTCAGCAACCTGAAGTACCAGAACCAGCTGGCGCAATCTGCCGCCGGCTGCGTGGTGGTCGGGCCGCAGGCGGCGCAAGCGGCGACACAGCGTGGAGCCTGCATTGTCGTCAGTGACCCTTATCTCTATTTCGCCCGCATCACGCAGCTCTGGAAACAGCACCACCAGCGTGCTTTGGCCACCGGCATCCACCCCAGTGCTTTTGTGGATCCGCTGGCCCGGCTTGGCGAAGGCGTTGCGGTGGCGGCCTTTGCTTTCGTGGGTGCCGATGCTGTTCTGGCGGCGGGCGTTCGCGTGGGTGAGCATGGCGTGGTGGGCGAGGGCGCGCGCATAGGCGCAGGAACCCGCCTTGCGCCCCGCGTGACTGTCGCCGGCGGCTGCGTCATTGGCGAGCGCTGCATCGTGCATGCTGGTGCGGTGATCGGCGCAGACGGCTTTGGTTTTGCGCCGCGCGACGGCGGCTGGGAAAAGATCGAGCAACTCGGTGCGGTCCGTATCGGCAATGACGTCGAGATCGGCGCAAACACCTGCATCGACCGCGGCGCACTGGAAGACACCGTGATCGAAGACGGCGTCAAGCTCGACAACCTGATCCAGATCGGTCACAACGTGCATATCGGTAAACACACGGCCATGGCCGGCTGCGTCGGTGTGGCCGG
>CBFGNA010000162.1:0-5901 GCA_965650045.1 uncultured Polaromonas sp. | reverse complement strand
AAGAGGGATCAAAATGAACAAGAATGCATGTGCGACCGGGACCGGCGTGTTGCAGATGGCATGGGCGCGGGCATCGGCTGCCGCGGTGGTTGGCGCAGCCATGCTGGCGGCCTCGCTGTCTACCGCTTTGTGGGCACAGTCGCCCATCGCCATTGAATCCGTGACCGGTTCTGTCCAGGGCGGCTCGGAGGTGATTCGCATTGATCTGTCTGAGGCCTTGACGACAGTTCCCACAGGTTTCACGATCCAGACACCTGCGCGCATCGCCCTGGATTTTCCGGGCGTCACCAACTCCATGGGACGCTCCGCGGTGGACCTCAACCTGGGCAATTTGCGATCGGCCAATGTGGTGCAGGCGGGTGAAAGAACCCGGGTGGTGCTCAATCTCAAGACATCCACGGGCTACAGCACACAAATCCAGGGCAAGTCACTGTTGATCATCCTCGCGCCGGTGGCTGTTGCTGCGCCATCGGCGGCAGCCGCACCGGTGTTTGCCGAGAACCGCAACCGCGACACCTTGCCTTTGAAAGACATTGATTTCCGGCGCGGAACCGATGCTTCCGGCCGGATTGTGGTGGACCTAGCGAACAACCAGGTCGGCGTGGACATCCGCCAGCAGGGGCAAACGCTGGTCGTCGAGTTTTTGAAAACCGCCTTGCCGGAAGGACTGCGCCGCCGCCTTGACGTGTCAGACTTTGGCACGCCCGTTCAAAACGTGACAACGTCCCAGATCGGCGACAAGGTGCGCATGGTGGTGGAGCCCAAAGGCCAATGGGAGCACAGCGCCTACCAGAGCGACAACCAGTTTGTGCTGGAAGTTCGTCAGCAGAAGGTTGATGAGTCCAAGCTCTCCCAGGGCCCTGGCTACACCGGCGAAAAACTCTCGCTCAACTTCCAGAACATCGAGACCCGCTCCCTGTTGCAGGTCATTGCAGACTTCACCAATTTCAACATCGTGACTTCGGACAGCGTGACAGGGGCGGTGACCTTGCGTCTGAAGGATGTGCCGTGGGACCAGGCGCTCGACATCATTTTGCAGGCCCGCGGCCTGGGCATGCGCAAGACCGGCAATGTCTTGCTGATCGCACCCAAGGACGAACTGGCGGCCAAGGACAAACTCGATCTGGAATCGCGCAACGCGATCCAGAGCCTGGAGGCTTTGCGCACGCAGGCCTTCCAGATCAACTATGCCAAGGCGGCAGACATCGGGGCCGCCCTGTCGGCCGGAGGAACCGGACCCAATACCGCGCGGATTCTGTCCAACCGGGGGAGCGTGATATTCGAGGCCCGAACGAACCAGCTGTTTGTGACGGATATTCCTTCCAAACTGGAGCAAGTCCAGGCGTTTATCGCCAAGATCGACATCCCGGTTCGGCAGGTGCTGATCGAAGCCCGCATCGTCGAAGCTTCTGACACCTTTGGTAAATCCCTGGGCGTGAGGCTTGGCGGACGGCCGTTTACCCTCAATGGCGGCCAGAACGCCAGCTTTGGATCGACCTATACGACGGGTGGCACCGGTACAACGGCCGGCGATTTCGTGAATGTGCCTGCGCTGGGGCAAAACGGTTTTCCTGCGGGTTCGTTTGCCATTTCGCTGTTCGAGTCGAGCCTGACCCGCTTTATCAACCTTGAAATCTCGGCCATGGAAGCTGACGGCAAGGGCAAGATTGTGTCCAGCCCGCGCATCGTCACGGCTGACCAGGTCAAGGCGCTGATCGAGCAAGGCACCGAATTGCCCTACCAGCAGGCGACGTCCAGCGGCGCAACCTCGATTGCATTCCGCAAGGCCAACCTGAAACTTGAAGTGACCCCCCAGATCACCCCTGAGGGCAACATCATTCTCAATGTCGATGTCAACAAGGACAGTGTGGGACGCTCGACCACCAACGGGTTTGCGATTGATACAAAACACATCCAGACCCAGGTGCTTGTGGAAAACGGCGGTACCGTGGTCATCGGCGGGATCTTTGAGCAAAACGAGCGTGAGGATGTGACCAAGGTGCCCCTGCTGGGAGATATCCCGGCCGTCGGCAATCTGTTCAAGAACAGAACCCGCACGGCGACAAAGTCCGAACTGCTGGTATTCATCTCGCCCAAGATGATCACCAACGGCGCTCCCTTGCGTTAACCCATAACGCTCTCCGGCTGGCTGCGGAGCAGACCGGCGACCTGCAGTTCGCAGGCGCTTGCTGCTTTTCTGTCAGGGTCACCTGTGAACCCCGTGCATCCATTGGCTCATGTTGCTTTTGTCGGACTTCCCGGCTCAGGGAAGTCCACCATCGGGCGTCAACTCGCGCGGCGCCTTGAGCGCCCCTTTCTGGACACCGATCACGTCATTGAAAAACGCATCGGCCTGTCCATCCGGGAATTTTTCGAGCGGGAGGGGGAAGAGCCTTTCCGCGACCTGGAGCAGGCGGTCCTCGACGAGCTGACGCGGGGCGCGCCGTGTGTGCTCTCCACCGGCGGCGGCGCGGTGCTCCGGCCGGTGAATCGCGAGCATCTGAAACAGCGTAGCTGCGCGATTTATCTGCATTCTTCGCCAGAAGATGTTTTCCGCCGGCTTCGCCATGACCAGAACCGCCCGCTGCTGCAGGTGGCCGATCCCCTGGCGCGCCTGCGCGACTTGTATATCCAGCGCGACCCGCTTTACCGGGAGTGCGTGCAACTGGTGATTGAAACCGGGCGCCCTTCGGTTCCGGCGCTGGTTCACCAGATTGCCGGCCAGCTTGAAGCCGCGGGGCTGGGGCCCGTTCAGCGGCCCTGAAGCGCCAGTGCGCTGCCTTCGGCCGGTGATGGTGAAGGCAGTGGGGCAATGGTGCATTGGGGCAATGGGAGGCGCGGCGGAGCCTCTACACTTGACGCATGCAAGCAACTACTTTCCCGGCGACGCAGCAGGTCCGGATTGACCTGGGTGATCGCAGCTATCCCATTTGTATTGGTGCCGGCCTGCTGGGCAACCCGGAGACCTATGAGGCGCTGCCAGCTGCCAGCACGGCGCTGATTGTTTCCAACACCGTGGTGGGGCCGCTGTATGCCGGGCACTTGCGGACAGCCCTGCAGCAGCACTACAAGCGCGTTTTGCTGGTGACCTTGCCGGATGGCGAGGTTCACAAGGACTGGCCCACCTTGCAGCTGATTTTTGACGCCTTGCTCGAAAACACATGTGACCGCAAAACCGTGCTGTTTGCCCTCGGCGGCGGGGTGGTGGGGGATATGGCTGGTTTTGCTGCGGCCTGCTACATGCGCGGGGTGCCTTTTGTCCAGGTGCCGACCACGCTGCTGGCCCAAGTGGACTCTTCCGTGGGCGGAAAAACAGCCATCAACCACCCGCTGGGGAAAAACATGGTCGGCGCCTTCTACCAGCCCGAACGTGTGATCTGCGACCTCGATGTCCTGCAAACGCTGCCACCGCGCGAGCTCAGTGCGGGGCTGGCCGAGATTATCAAGTACGGTCCGATTGCCGACATGGCCTTCCTTGAGTGGATCGAGGACAACATCGACGCCTTGCTGGCCCGCGAACCGGCCGCGCTCGGGCATGCCATCCGGCGCAGTTGTGAAATAAAGGCCGAGGTGGTGGGCCAGGACGAACGCGAAACCGGCTTGCGGGCCATTCTCAACTTCGGCCATACCTTTGGTCATGCGATCGAGTCGGGGCTGGGCTACGGACAGTGGCTGCATGGTGAAGGTGTGGGTTGCGGCATGGTGATGGCGGCCCGCCTGTCGCAGCGCCTGGGCGGGGTCGATGCCGCCTTTGTTGCCCGTCTGAACACACTGATCCAGCGTGCCGGCCTTCCGGTCACCGGCCCCCGCCTGGCAGCTGAAGACAGCGCCGGGCGTTACCTGGAACTGATGCGTGTGGACAAAAAGGCAGAAGCTGGCGAGATCCGGTTTGTGGTGATTGACTCGCCGGGTCGTGCGGTTGTCCGTGCGGCGCCCGATGCCCTGGTGCGCGAAGTGATCGATGCCAGCTGCGAATGAGCTGCCTGGGCTTGCTATGGAAAATATAGCTTCTTACCCTTGCTGCATAAGGGCTAAAGGCCGATTTGATACTTGAATCATGACCGCACTCGCCTCCTATGCGTGCGATCCCGGGGCATCCCGCGGCCGTCGCCACGCGGAGCCGCCGGCACCCACGCGCTCGGCGTTCCAGCGCGACCGTGATCGCATCGTGCATTCCACCGCCTTTCGCCGGCTGGTCTACAAGACACAGGTGTTCCTCAATCACGAGGGCGATCTGTTCCGCACCCGGCTGACGCATTCGCTGGAAGTCGCCCAGCTTGGGCGCTCCATCGCACGAACCTTGCGCCTGAACGAAGACCTGGTGGAAGCCATCGCGCTGGCACATGACCTGGGCCACACACCATTTGGCCATGCCGGGCAGGACGCGCTCAATGCCTGTCTGAAAAGCCACAACCCCGGGAGCGCCGGCTTCGAGCACAACCTCCAGAGCCTGCGCGTCGTGGACAAGCTGGAGGAGCGGTACCCCGACTACAACGGCCTGAATCTGTCGTTTGAAACCCGGGAAGGGGTGCTCAAACATTGCTCCCGCAGGAACGCCAGGCACATCGAGGCCCGCGAACCGGGTGGCGTGGCCCGGCGTTTCCTGGCGGTGGCCGATGGGCAGCCGGCGCAGCAGCCCGGCCTGGAAGCCCAACTGGCAAACCTGGCGGACGAAATTGCCTACAACGCACACGACATCGACGACGGCGTGCGTTCCGGCCTGCTGAGCCTGGAGCAGCTGGACGAGGTGGCGCTGTTCGAGCAGCACCGTCGTGAAACCTTGCTGCAACACCCCGGCCTGCAGGGGCGCCGCCTGTTGTTTGAAACCATACGCCGCATGCTCAGCGCCCAGGTCTACGACGTCATTGCTGCCACACGCGCAGCGCTGGACGCCGCCGGCGTGGACAGTGTGGAGGCCGTGCGGCAGCGCCCGCCCCTCGTGTGTTTCAGCCGCGACATGGCCGCGAAGTCCTCTTCCCTCAAGCGCTTTCTGTTTCAAAACCTTTACCGCCATCCGCAAGTTGTCGAAACCACGCAAACCGCCCAGCAGGTGGTGCGCGAACTGTTTGCGGCCTACATGGACAACCCGGCTGAAATGCCGCAGGCGCACAGCGACCGTTTTGACCGGCTGGAAACCCGTCCGTTGGCGGACGCAGGCGGGCCGGTCAAACCTGAGCGGGTGGTGGCCGACTACATTGCCGGCATGACCGACCGTTTTGCAGCGAGGGAGCATGAACGCCTGATCGGCCGCGTGGCTTTTCCGGCGTGAGGCAGATTTCTCCCGCCGGATGCGTGGTCGCTGCAGGGGTGGTGGCTGCCCTGCAAGTGGCCAAGTTGCCACCTGCGTTGCCGCTGCTGCAGCAAACCATGGGCGTGTCGCTGTTGCAGTCCGGCTTTTTGCTGTCACTGGTGCAGCTCGCTGGCATGACGCTGGGCCTGCCCGCCGGTTTGCTGATTCAGCGCCTGGGGGCACGCGAAAGTGTGCTGGCGGGCCTGCTCATCCTGGCAGCGGCCAGTGCCTGGGGCGGTGCCTCCGTGACGCCCCGTGCCTTGCTGGGGTCCCGTGCCCTGGAGGGGCTGGGATTTCTTTGCGTGGTGCTGCCGGCGCCCGGCCTGCTTCGCGTGCTGGTCCCGCCGGGCCAGCTCAGCCGCGTGCTGGGCGGGTGGGGCGCCTACATGCCTCTGGGCGCGGCACTCGCCCTGTTGACGGGCCCAGCAGTGATGGCGTTGGCGAACCCCGAATGGGGCTGGCGCCTATGGTGGTGGAGCTTGTCGGCCCTGGCCGTTGCACTGGCCGTGCTGGTTCACGCCCGGGTGCCTCCTGACGGCGTTCAGTCAAGCGCGAAGGCTTGTGTGCCTGCCGCGGCTGGCTGGCGCCGGCTGTTGCGTGAGACCTTGCGT
>CBFGNA010000161.1:0-5946 GCA_965650045.1 uncultured Polaromonas sp. | reverse complement strand
CGCAGCTCGGCCGGCTCGACGCGGCCAAGGTCAGCCAGTTGCTGGCCGGCCTGGTGCCAGCGGCGGGCATTGATGAAACCTTTATTTGCGGCCCGGAGCCCATGATCGAAAGCTGCGAGCAGGCACTGCTGGCTGCCGGCGTGCCCCGCGCGCGCATCCACAGCGAACGGTTTACCAGCACCGGTCAGCCCGCAATTGCTATCAATTCAGGAGCTGGTAGCGCACGTCCCCAAAGGGCTGGAGGCCAAAAAGGCCTGGAATTTTCAGAAGATGCCGGCTCCGTCCGCCTGTCGGTACAACTCGATGGCAAGTCGCACGAACTGCGCATGCACCCGCATGAACGCGTGCTCGACGTGGCGCTGGCCGCCGGTCTGGACCTGCCCTGGAGCTGCAAGGGCGGCGTCTGCTGCACCTGCCGCGCCAGGGTGCTGGAGGGCCAGGTCACGATGGAGAAAAACTTCACGCTGGAAGACTGGGAAGTGCAAAAAGGGTTTGTGCTGAGTTGCCAGGCCAGGCCACTGACCGAACACATCGCTGTCAGCTACGACGACAGGTAGGTAGCGGGCCCCTTGAACAGAGCTGCCGGCGTGATCGCTCACTGCATCCCTTCGTCCTGAGCTAGTCGAAGGATGGCCCCCTGAGGCGCCTGCGCCCGCCGTCAGCGTGTGCGCGAATTCCAGATGTGCAGCTCGAAAAACGCGTTCTGCGCGGCAATTTTCATCTGGCGGAAAACCGCGCGGGTGGCGTGTTCGCAAGCCTGCTCCCATCGGGCAACCGCCTGGAGTTCTTCCGCGGAACGCGGCACCTCCGGGTTTTCCGCACGCATGGACCGCACCGCCAGCCACTCCACATAAGCGCCACGCACGGCGGAGGCGCCCCCGAGCGCGTACTCCAGCAGGTCCAGGAATTTCTGCTCGGCGGTCTGCCGCTGTTCATCGGTCAGGCCGGTGGCCGACTGCAGGGATGCGTTGTATTTGCTTTGCGCTCTCATGGGGATGAATGGGCAACGTGAAGAGGCGTTATTTTATCGTCAGGCGGCCGGTCTGCTCAATACTTGAGTGCTGCACTTTTGCCCCAGAACACCCGATAGGCAAACACGGTGTAACCGATGATCATGGGAAGCACCACAGCCGCTCCCGCCAGGATCACGCCCATGGCTGCCGGCGCGGTGGCGGCCTGCCAGATCGTGATGCGGTCCATCACCAGCCACGGAAACAGGCTGTAGGCCAGGCCATAAAACGCCAGCAAAAACACCCCGACGGTGGCGCCAAACGGGACCCAGGCGCCGTATTCATTGCCCTGGCCCAGGCGCACCGGCAGGCGCTGCAGGCTGCGCCAGATCACCGCGAACAGCACCGCCGTGGCCACCGGGATGGGGATCAGCAGCACGATGTTCGGAAACGAAAACCACTTGGCAAAAATGACCGGGCTGACCAGCGGTGTGGCAATCGAAATCGCGGCGATGCCGGCCATGGTGAACCACAGGCTGGCGCGTGCCCAGCGCACGGCCTTGAGCTGCAATTCGCCTTCCGACTTGATGATCAGCCAGCCCGCGCCCATCAGGCAGTACGCGGCCACCAGCGCCGCACCGATGACGGCGTTGAACACGGTGGTCCACCAGGTATCCGCAAAGCCGGTGATCAGCGCGCCCAGCATATAGCCCTGGCTCCAGCCTGCCAGCAGCGAGCCGCTGTAAAACAGGCGGTTCCACAGCGGCTTGTAGGCGGCACGCGCCTTGACGCGAAAGTCGAAGGCCACGCCGCGCAGGGTCAGGCCGATCAGCATGAAGGCCACCGGCAGGTACAGCGCGCCCAGAATGACGCCGTGCGCCAGCGGAAAGACGGTCAGCAAGATCCCCACGCCCAGCACCAGCCAGGTTTCATTGGCGTCCCAGAAGGGGCCGATGCTGGCAATCATGGTGTCCTTGTCATCGTCGCTGGCGCGGCGCATCAGCACACCGACGCCCAGGTCGTAGCCGTCGAGGATCACATAAGCCAGCATGGCCAGCCCCATGACCACCAGGAACACGATGGGCATCCAGCCGGCGGCCTGGCTCAGATCGGGTGCGAGATCAAGCATTCGGGACTCCTTCCTTCTCGGGGTAGTTGACGACGTTGAGCGCCTGCTCGGTGTCGCCCGCCGTGTTGTCGTCGCCGAAAGGCTTGTCAGCGTGTTGGGTATGCCGTGCCAGGTAGAAGACCACCGAAATGTAGGCGGCCAGCAAGCCCGCGTACAGCGCCAGATACAGCGTCAGCGTCACGGCGATCCGCGGCGCCGGCACTTTGGAAGCGGCATCGGCGGCGGTCAGCACCCCGGTGACCAGCCAGGGCTGGCGGCCGATCTCGGTCACGTACCAGCCGGCAATCAGCGCGATCCAGCCTGCAAAGGTCATGGCCACCAGCAGCTTCGCGTGCCAGTCCTTGAGTTGCCGGTCGTTTCCGGCCTGCCATGGTTTGAGTTGCCAGACACTCGCCCAGCTCACCGCCAGCATCAGCAAACCCATGCCGACCATGATGCGGAAGGCCCAGAACACCGGCGCCACCGGCGGGTGTTTGCCTTCAAACTGGTCCAGGCCCTGCACCTCGCCGTCCATCGAATGGGTCAGGTACAGCGAGGCCAGTTTGGGGACCGCGATTTCATAACGGTTTTCTTTCGCCTTTTCGTCGGGCAGCGCAAACAGCACGGCGGGCACGCCCTTCTCCGTCTTCCAGATCCCTTCCATCGCCGCCAGTTTGGCCGGCTGGTGTTCCAGCGTATTCAGGCCATGCAGGTCGCCCGCGATGATCTGCAGCGGAATCAGCAGGGCGGCCATGTACACACCGGTTTTCAGGCTGGCCAGAACTTCCGGCGTCTTTTCGTCACGCAGCCAGCGGTAGGCCGATATGCCCGCGACCAGAAAGGCCACCGTGAGGCCGGAGGCCAGCAGCATGTGGGTCAGGCGGTAAGGAAACGAGGGGTTGAAGATCACCTCGAACCAGCTGGTCACATGCGCCTGACCATTGATCATTTCAAAACCAGCCGGGGTCTGCATCCAGGAGTTGAGCGCGAGGATCCAGAAAGCCGACAGCGTGGTGCCGGCCGCCACCAGAAAAGTGGCAACCGTGTGCATGGTTTCGCTGACTCGCTCGCGGGCAAACAGCATCACGCCCAGCATGGTCGCCTCCAGGAAGAAGGCCGTCAGCACCTCGTAGGCCAGCAGCGGCCCGGCGATGTTGCCGACTTTTTCCATGTAGCCCGGCCAGTTGGTGCCGAACTGGAAACTCATGGTGATGCCGCTGACCACGCCCAGCGCAAAGGTCAGCGCAAAAATCTTGACCCAGAACTGGTAGGCGTCCATCCAGTGCTGCTGCCCGGTCTTGACGAACCGCAGCTTGAAAAACAGCAGCACCCAGCCCAGCGAAATGCTGATGGTCGGGAACAGGATGTGAAAAGTGATGTTGGCTGCAAACTGGATGCGGGCCAGCACAAAAGCGTCAAGTCCTTCCATCATCAACTCCCCCTGGTTTGGTCAAGCAGCGCGGCCGGCGGAGGTGCCAGCTTGGGCGCAGCGGGCCGGCCTGTCAAGCCGGCCTTGACGCTGCCCGCCACCTCCAGCAGCTTCTGCACCTTGGCGCCCATCTTCATCAGCTTGATCAGCGTCGCCGAATCCATCTTCTGCACATCGGCCAGCCAGCCGGTCATGAGTTCGATCAGGTCGTGCATCTGCTTCATGCGCGCCTGCGCGTGGATGTCGTCCTGCGTCGAAGGCTGCTCCATCAAGGCGTCGCGCAGCATCGACAGCGTGGGGTCGATCTCGCGCTTGCGGCGTTCCTCGGCCAGGGTGCGGAAGATGGCCCAGACGTCTTCCGGCGCCTGGAAATACTCGCGCCTGTCGTTGGGCAGGTGTTGCAGGCGCACCAGATTCCAGGACTGAAGCTCCTTGAGCCCCATGCTGACGTTGGAGCGCGAAAACGCCAGCGCCTCGCCGATCTCGTCGGCATTGAGGGCTTTGGGCGAGACATACAACAGCGCGTAAATCTGCCCAACGGTGCGGTTGATGCCCCATCGGCTACCCATCTCACCGAAATGGAGCACAAAACGCTGGGTCAGGGGGGCGAGGTTCATGGCGCAGCCTTATTGAATTTTCAGTAATTACTGAAATTATAGTAGATAAAGGAACACAGACAACAGCAGGTTTTTTGCCATACTCGGCCATGAGGCCACGACAGGGGAGCAACTCAGGCCGTTCGCAGCCTTTGCCAGGTCCTGCCCTCACGCGACGATGCAGTCCCCACAAAAAACCGGCGGCAGCCGGGAAATCCATCCCGGGCGTACGGAGGCGCCCATCCCATGAAGAAACAAATCGAACGTTTTTCCCCGCACCAGAACGGCAAGGTATTTGCGGTGCTCATGGCGGTGAGCTCCCTGGTCTTCGTGATTCCCTTCATGTTGATCGCCGCTCCTTTTGCGCCCCAGGGCGCGGGCATGTCGGCGCTGGCCGTTCTGGCTTTTCCGGTCATCTACCTGATCATGGGCTACCTGTCAGTGGTGATCGGGTGCTGGGTTTACAACCTGCTGTTTCCCTACATCGGGGGCATCGAGTTCCAGTCGCGGGACACCGACAACTGAGCCTGGCGTTCACTGCCCGGGCGCGGCCACGCGGTATGTCGGCCTGGCCCGGGTGCCCACACCCAGCTCATTCACCACGCCCATGACGTCATCGACCTGCATGACGGCCTGCTCCATGGCTCTGGCCTGCGCCAGGCTTTGCACGCAGCCCCTCAATGTCACCAGCCGCCGCTCACCAAGCACCCAGACACTGGTGTTGTTGAAACGCCCGTCCTGCTGCAGGTAAGTGGCCACGCGGGGAATGATCTCCCTGTCGTAAAGATAGGAGTTGGGCAGGCGGCAGCGCCCCGAGCGGAAGCAACTGCCGCCGTGCTGCGCACGCACATGCGCCTCGGCGCGCACCTGTTCCGGCGTGAACGACGGCCCCTCGGGCACGGGGCAGCCAGGCAGGGCCGAGGTCGCCTGCAGGAAAGGATCGTTGAAAGGGTTTGCGCGCGCCTGGGGCCCAGCCACCGGGGCCTGCGCAGGCACGGCCAGCGGCAGCGCGGCCAACCCGGCGCACAACAACATCCTGACGGGAAACTTCATGTTGACCTCCAGCGGCACGCCATAACAGGTGGCATTTTCACGGCAAGACTTGAGCACGCCCGGTATTTGCTACTTATTTGATAGCTGTCAGCGCTTGTCACGCAAGGGCGGGAGGCCGATTTGATGCATAAAAATCGATCTGATGCAGCCAACCTCAGCAAGACATGCCCGCGACGCCCTGCCGCCGGCCTTTCAGCGCGCCCGAGGCTGCCGCCTGGCCGGAAGGGGCCTCTTTGGCGCTGGCGCCGGCGGTGGCGCTTCGACGACGGCCGGGGTGGATTCGGGCACCAGCAACAACACGTCCTTGACGCCCAGCCCCACCATCCCGATGGCTTCGGCAGCGGCGCGGCTCAGGTCGATCACCCGGTCACGACGGAAGGGACCGCGGTCGTTGATGCGCACATCGACCTCCTTGCCGTTGACCAGGCTGCGCACCCGCACCAGCGTGCCGAAAGGCAATGTCCGGTGCGCGGCGGTGAACGCGTGCATATCGTAACGCTCGCCGCTGGCAGTGCGCCGGCCATTGAAGCGCGAGCCATACCAGGAGGCCTTGCCCTGCTCGAACACGCGGGGGACTTCGCCGGCCAGTAACTCGGCTTGGGCCTCTGGCACGCCAGCCGGGGGCGTGTTGCCAGGAAGGGTGGCGGCCGGCGGTTCAGGTGATTTCGCCGGTGCGGGCCGCGCAGCGTCGGGGGCCGGGCCGGGATTGCTTGCAGGCGGCGTGGTGCATGCTGACAGCGCCAGCATGCCCGCAATGATTGCCCAACGGATGACGCCCTGCTGCATCGGGCCGCCCCTTCAGGCCGTCAG
>CBFGNA010000160.1:0-5948 GCA_965650045.1 uncultured Polaromonas sp. | reverse complement strand
TTCCATCTTTCTAATCTTTGTGCCGCTGCTGCTGCCCATCGTCAATCACTACAAATGGGATCCGGTCTGGTTCGGCGTCATCCTCACGCTCAAGGTCGCGCTGGGCCAGTTCACGCCGCCGCTGGCCGTCAACCTGATGGTGTCCTGCCGCATTGCCAAGGTGCCGATGGAATCCACGGTGCGCTGGGTCGGCTGGATGCTGTTCTCGATGGCCGTGGTGATGGTGCTGGTCATCGCCTTCCCCGAGCTTGCGCTGTGGCTGCCGCGCAAGCTGGGCTACTAGTTCGTCCGTTTTTTTGTCAGTTCGCTTATCCAACCAAAAGGAGACTCCATGAAATTCCGCCGCACCCTGCTGGGCCTGGCCCTGGCCGCAACCGCATTGACCTTCGGCACGGGCGCCATGGCGCAGGCCGCCTACAAGGCTGAATACCGCATGTCGCTGGTGCTGGGCCCGCCCACGCCGTGGGGCCAGGCCGGCAAGATCTGGGCCGACCTCGTCAAGGAGCGCACCGCCGGCCGCATCAACATCAAGCTGTACCCCGGCGTGTCGCTGATCCAGGGCGACCAGACGCGCGAGTTCAGCGCGCTGCGCCAGGGCGTGATCGACATGGCCGTCGGCTCGACCATCAACTGGTCGCCGCAGGTCAAGCAGCTCAATTTGTTCTCGCTGCCTTTCCTGATGCCCGACTACGCCGCCATCGACGCGCTGACGCAAGGCCCGGTCGGCAAGCAGATTTTTGACACGCTGACCAAGGCCGGTGTTCAGCCGCTGGCCTGGGGTGAAAACGGTTTCCGCGAGGTGACCAACTCCAAGCGTCCGATCAAGTCGCCGGCCGACCTCAAGGGCATGAAAATCCGCGTGGTCGGCTCGCCGATCTTCTCGGACATGTTCACCGCGCTGGGCGCCAACCCCACGCAAATGAGCTGGGCCGATGCGCAGCCCGCGCTGTCCAGCGGCGCCGTGGACGGCCAGGAAAACCCGCTCTTTCTGTTCACCGTGCTGAAGATGCACACCGTGGGCCAGAAGTTTGTGACCACCTGGGGTTATGTGGCTGATCCGCTGATCTTCGTGGTCAACAAGGAAGTCTTTGCTTCCTGGAGCAAGGCCGACCAGGCCATCGTGCGCCAGGCCGCCATCGACGCCGGCAAGCAGGAAATCGCCATCGCCCGCAAAGGCCTGGTGGAAGAAGGCAAGCCCGTGCTCAAGGACATCGCCGGCATGGGCGTGACCGTGACGCAACTGACGCCCGCCGAGCGTGAAGCCTTCGTCAAGGCCACCCGCCCGGTGTATGACAAGTGGAAGAGTACCGTGGGTGCCGACCTCGTCAATGCGGCTGAAAAAGCCGTTGCTGCCCGCAAGAAGTAAGCAGCGGCAGCGCTTTCTGCAAAAAGCCTCCTGCGGGAGGCTTTTTGCTTTCCGGCGGGAAGTTATGCATCAAATCGGCCTCCAGCCCTTGTCCGGCGGGCGCAAGCAGCTATCAAAGTAATAGCGAATCGCGGCTGAAGCTCACGGTTCAGGCGGGCACGTAAGTCAGGCGGATCACATCCTCGGCCATCCGGTCGCTGCCCACCAGGCGCAGCCGCGGCCGCGGTCCGGCGAAATACGGCTTGCCCTGGCCCACCACCACCGGGTGCAGGTAGATGCGATATTCATCGATCAGGCCCAGCTGGGTCAGGCTGTGCGCCAGCGCCGGGCCGGCGACTTCGATCTCGCCATCGCGTTCGGCCTTCAGCTGGCGGATCGCGCCCTCCAGGTCCTGGCCCAGCAGCGTGGCGTTGGGGCCGACCGACTTCAAGGTGCGGGAGGCCACCCATTTCGGCTGCTTGCGCCACGCCGCCGCAAAGGCGCGCTCCGGGGCATCCCACTCGGGATGTTCGTCGTCCCAGTAACGCATGATTTCATACATCTGGCGACCATAAACGCTGCCCGTCTGACCCTCGGCCTCCTCGATAAAGTGCTGGAACAGCGCGGGGCCGGGCGCAAACGCCGTATGGTCCACATAGCCGTCCAGCGACTGATTCATTCCGAACACGAGCCTGGCCATATCCGTTTTTCCTTTGCTGTGCGGCAGATCCGCCGGGGTCTGATGGCGCCTGCCACCGCCCGCCTTGCCTCGCCCGACTTTACAGGGCAGCGGGGCGCTGAAAGGCGCGGGAATGCCCCTGTTGGGGCTGCGGGGCGGCATGGCACAGCGCCTGCAGCGGCAGGCCTGCCGTGCTAAGCTGCCAACCCGACATTTTTCCAACTACTCCGAGTAAACCCTTATGCCTGGATTGCTGCCCAACGTGGACCCCGATGGTCTGCTCGAATTCTCGGTGGTCTATACCGACCGCGCGCTCAACCACATGTCCAAAAGCTTCCAGGGCGTGATGACCGACATCTCCAGCATCCTCAAGGAAGTTTACGGCGCGCACTCCGCCGTGCTGGTCCCCGGCAGCGGCACCTACGGCATGGAAGCCGTGGCCCGCCAGTTTGCTCACGGCAAACACGTCATGGTGATCCGCAACGGCTGGTTCAGCTACCGCTGGACGCAGATATTTGACATGGGCAATATCCCCGCCTCGTCCACCGTGCTCAAGGCGCGCCAGACCAGCAAGGGCGCGCAGGCCCCGTGGACGCCCGCACCGATTGCTGAAGTCCAGGCCGCGATTGCCAAAGAAAAACCCGCCGTCGTGTTTGCCCCGCACGTCGAGACCGCCGCCGGCATGATCCTGCCCGACAACTACCTCAAGGCCGTGGCTGAAGCCGTGCACGCCGTGGGGGGCTTGTTCGTGCTCGACTGCATCGCCTCCGGCGCCATGTGGGTGGACATGAAAGCCACCGGCGTGGACATTCTGATCTCGGCCCCGCAAAAAGGCTGGAGCAGCTCCCCCTGCTGCGCCATGGTCATGCTCAGCGAGCGTGCCCGCGCCGCCATCGACGGCACCACCAGCTCCAGCTTTGCCTGCGACCTGAAAAAGTGGCTGCAGATCATGGAAACCTATGAAGGTGGCGGCCACGCTTACCACGCCACCCTGCCCACTGACGCGCTGACCCGCCTGCGCGCCGCCATGCAGGAGACCAAAACCTACGGCTTTGCCAAGGTCAAGGCCGAGCAGGTGGACCTGGGCAGCAAGGTGCGCAAGCTGTTTGAATCGCGCGGTCTGCCCAGCGTCGCCGCCGAAGGCTTCAAGGCCCCCGGCGTCGTCGTCAGCTACACCACCGACCCCGAGATCCAGTCGAGCAAGAAGTTTTTGGCCGAAGGCCTGCAAACCGCCGCCGGCGTGCCTCTGCAGTGCGACGAAGGCCCCGACTTCAAGACCTTCCGCATCGGCCTGTTCGGCCTGGACAAGTGGCACAACGTGGACAAGACCGTGGCCAACCTGGCCGACGCGCTGGACCGCATTGGCATCACCGAAAAAGTGACCGAGGACGTGGCGGGCTGAAGGCAACTTCTGCTTCGCTCAAGAAAAAGGCTTCCCGGGTGGAAGCCTTTTTTCATGGGCGCTGTGAAATGTCATGTCGAAACACTGTCCAGCCGTTCGTCATCAGGGTGTGACCTTCAACAATCTTCAGTAAAAGGACCTCTCATGCAATTCCTCTGCCTCGCTTATTACGACCCCGAAAAAATGGACGCCATGGCGCCCGCCGACATGCAGGCGCTGGTGGCGGCCTTGCCCGCCAAGGACGCGGCACTGGCACAAACTGGCAAGCTCGTCTGGAGCGGCTCGCTCGAAGGGCCGAAAGCCACCTTCGGCATGCGCCCGCGCGGCGGGAAACCGCAACTGACCGACGGGCCTTATGCTGAAGCCAAGGAACTGGTGGGCGGCTTTTTTGTCATCGAGGCGGCCGACAAGGAAGAAGCGATACGCATCGCGTCGCTGCATCCCGCGGCCACGCTGGGTGAACACATTGGCTGGGGCATCGAGCTGCACCCGATTGGCACTTGTTCGGTCAAGACACAAAAGTAGCCGAGGTTTTGCCGTTCAGGCGTGGCATGCGGCGGCCGCAATGTGTCTTGCCCGGACCCCTGACGCGGCTCCAATGGCCGCATCCACCGGATGATTAAATATCCTGCAATCGAAGGATATTCACAATCAAAGGCCTTGAAATTTCTCGAAAAACTGCAATCGCAGGATTTTGGATTCACGCGTGTTGCTCCAATCCAATCCTGCAATCTCAGGATTTTCTTGACTGAAACATCCTGATGGCATAAAAATCCTGCAATCAAAGGATTTTTATGCAAATACCTGTTCATTCCGTTCAAGACCTGGGCCTGGCCCTTCGTGCGGTGCGGCGCAGCCAGAAAGTGCGCCTTGAAGACATGGCCGCCCTGACGGGGGTCAGCAAGCAGTTTGCTTCGGATGTGGAACTGGGCAAAGACACGGTGCGTCTGGGGCTGGTGCTCAAGGTGCTGGGCGAAATGGGCTTGCGCGTTTCAGTCGATATTCCGGAGCAATCCGCGGCGGAGCTGGCCTTGCTGCAAGCCAAACGCGTTGCCCACCCCCACAAAAAAAACAGGGCCACCCGAAAAACCTCAGCTGCGGCAGGGCAGGGCTGAAGCATGCGGACGCTGGATGTCTGGCTCAATGACCAGCAGGTGGGCACCCTCCGCGAGGGCGACGATCTCTGGCAGTTTGAATACACCGCCGAATGGATGCAGGCACCGCAGGGGTTTGACCTGTCGCCGGCACTCAGCCGTGTCAAAGGCTTGCACCAGGACGGCGGCAGCTTGCGCCCGGTGCAGTGGTACTTCGACAACCTCCTGCCCGAAGAAACCCTGCGCGAGGCACTCCTCAAGGAGTCGGGCATCAAGGGCGACGATGCCTTCGCGCTGCTCGAATACCTGGGCGCTGAGTCCGCGGGTTCACTCGTTTTGCTGGCACCTGGCGTGCCGCCTCCGGCTGGCGGCGGCCTCAAACCACTGCCCGACGCGGAGCTGAGCCAGCGCATACGCGACTTGCCGCGCCAGTCCCTCAGTACCGGCGCACCCAAGCGCATGTCCGTTGCCGGCGCCCAGCACAAGCTGCTGGTGGTTTACCGCAACGAACAGCTGTATGAACCGGTGGGCAATGAACCCTCCACCCATCTGCTGAAGCCTGATCACCTCAGTGATGACTACCCGTCCTCGGTCATCAACGAATACGCCATGCAGCGCCTGGGTGCCAGGCTGGGCCTGGGCTCACCGACGGTTGACCGCCGCTATGTGCCCCAACCTGTTTACCTCATAAAGCGCTTTGACCGCACCACCGACGCGCAGGGCCAAACCCGGCGACTGCATGTCATCGACGCGTGCCAGCTGCTTAACAAGTCACGCAACTTCAAAAATACGGCGGCCAGTTTGCAGACCCTGGCCGAGTGCCTAACGCATTGCCGTGGCCGCGCCGCCGCACGCCTGCGCCTGTACCGCTGGCTGGTGTTCAACCTGCTGATCGGCAACGACGACAACCACCTCAAGAATGTGTCTTTCACGGTCAGCGCCGAGGGCTTCGACCTTGCGCCGCCATACGACATGCTGGCCACCTCCGTTTACCGCACCAAGGCTTTTGCCGACCAGCGAGCCACCTGGCCTGAGGTCGATCTGATGATTTCCCTGCCCGGCGCCACCAAGTTCGGCCAGGTGACGCGCCAGGCCGTGCTGGAGGCAGGTGACGTCCTTGGTTTGAACCGCCGCATCAGTGAACGCGAACTGGACACGATTGCCACTGCCCTGCCAGAGGCGCTGGCGGCGGTGCGGGCGAGCATAGAGGCAGAAAACCAGCACTACCCAGAGCCGGTTAAGGCTTTCCTGGCAGGGGAGCAGCGGCTGTTGCTGGCCATCGAAAAGATTGTGGTGCCCTTCATGCTTGAGCGTGTGAGGGCATAACCAGGAGTCTGGCAAGCGGCGGCCCTGCCCTTTTATTGCGGCACCAGCCCGGCGGCTTTGACCAGCTCGGCATGGATGCGGATCTCTTCCGCGATCACCTGC
>CBFGNA010000159.1:0-5956 GCA_965650045.1 uncultured Polaromonas sp. | reverse complement strand
AGCAATGTTTTCGCGCGCGGCATGCACGCGCTCCACCGAGTAGGAATCGAGCAGGCTGTCCGCCGCCCTGCCCTCAACCACGGCGGCCAGCTTCCAGGCCAGGTTGCCCGCGTCGTCCAGCCCGGAGTTGAGGCCGCGCACGCCGAAGATAGGCACCAGGTGCGCTGCATCCCCGGCAAAAAACACGCGGCCGTGGCGGTAGCTGTCCAGCGTCAAACACTTGGCGTTGTAAATGGAAATCCACAGCGGCTCCCAGGGTTCGTCCTCGCCGATCATGCGCAAATGGCTCTGCACGCGTGGCAACACGTTCTCAGGCTTGACCGCTTCGACCGGGTCTTCGTCGTCACGGATCTGGTAATCAATGCGCCAGATGTCGTCGGGCTGGCGGTGCATCAGGATGGTCGAGCCGGGGTTGGACGGCGGGTCGAACCAGGCCAGGCGCTCGACCGCGCGTTTCGTTTTTTGCACCACATCGACGATGACGTATTTGCCGTCGTATTGCGTACCCTTCAGTTGCAGGCCGAGTTGCTCGCGCACCGTGCTGCGTCCGCCGTCGCAGGCCACCACCCAGTCGGCGCGCACGGTGTACAGGCCGGCCGCGTCCTGGACATCGACCTCGGCGCCGGTGGCCAGCGGACGCACGGCGGCGACACGGCTCGACCAGCGCACATCCATGAGTTCAGTGCCCGCGCGGTGCGCAAACTCTTCCACATAAAACTGCTGGATGTTGACCATGGGCGCAAAGCGCTGGGTCGGCTCGCTGGGCATCTGGAAGTGCAACACCTCGGCGTCGCGGTAATAGCTGCGACCGCCGACCCAGGACAGGCCTTTATCCACCAGCGGCCGGTCGGCGCCGACCCAGCCCAGGATTTCCTGCGAGCGGCGCGACATGCAGATGGCGCGGCTGCCGCTGCAGTAAGCCTCATCGGCTTCGATCACCAGGCAGGCGATGCCCTGGCGCGAGAGCAAGGCTGCCAGCGTCAGGCCAACCGGCCCGCCGCCGGCGATCAGCACGGGGACATGTGGGGGAAGCGGGGATACATCGACGGCCATGGCTGCTTTTTTCCTTGCAGCCCGCACTATAAACCGATGTGGTTGCGCGCGCAACCACATGGCATCGGCAAAAAAAGCCCCGCTCAAAGGCGGGGCCAAACGGAGGAGACAGGAATCCGCTGCTTGTTTATTTGCGCAGGATGGCACGGGCCGCGGCCATGTCGCGGTCATACACGGCCTTGGCCTCGCGGCGGCATGCCGTGCGCTCGGCACCCGCCATGGCGGCACATTCAGCCAGCCACAGCTTGTAGCCGCCACCGGCTTCGTTGATGGCGGTGCGGTAGCGTTGCTGCGGCGTGGTGTCGGGCACAGCGCCGCGTTCGAGCAACTGCTCCTCCATCGCGACCGGCTGCGCCAGCGCTGCCGAAGCTGCCATCGCAAAAATGGCAGCGGTGAAAAAGGCGGAAAGTTTTGTCATGGGTGTGACCTCCTTGGGACTGGACAAACCCTCAGCGCCAAGAGCGGGCGAAGGGATGTGGGTTGGATGGTGAAGCGCTTTTCATCTTTTCCATCCTAGGGCGGGTCGCAAGCCACGGATGTAGGACAGTCTGCCGTCCTACGGTGGCGCTGGCCGCCTGCCGACACGTCCCGCACCGTGCGGCTTTTACGCTCTCCTCTACTCCCGCCCTGCCCCTATGCACCCTCTCCATGAGGCAGTCGCGTATTTGCCAGACGTTCATGCCTTCAGGGATTTACCGATGTTTTTCCGACTTGCTTTCCCTCGCCCCCGCCGCTGTTTGATCAATCGCGGAGGCCACTGACCATGGCGTCGCGAGCGCTCTGGAAAGGTGCCATCAGCTTCGGGCTGGTGCACATCCCGGTCTCATTGCACTCCGCAACCACAGAGAGCGGCGTGGACTTTGACTGGCTGGACAAGCGCAGCATGGACCCGGTCGGCTACAAGCGCATCAACAAGAAGACCGGCAAGGAAATCACCAAGGAAAACATCGTCAAAGGCGTGGAGTATGAAGACGGCCAGTACGTGGTGCTCAGCGCGGACGAAATCGCCGGCGCTTACCCCAAGACGACACAAACCATCGAGATTGAAAGTTTTGTGCCCAACACGGACATCCCTTTCGTCTATCTCGAACGACCCTATTACGTCGCACCGATCAACAAGGGCAAGAAGGTCTACGCGTTGCTGCGGGACACCCTGCTGAAAACCGGCCGCGTCGGTATTGCGCGCGTGGTTATCCAGACCAAGCAACACCTGGCCGTGCTGGTGCCCTCAGGCCCCGGACTGATTTTGAACCTGCTGCGCTGGGGCGCCGACATTCGCACCTGGGAAGACCTGGACCTGCCGCCGGAGGGCGCCAAAGCCGCAGGGCTGAGCGAGAAGGAACTGTCCATGGCCAAACAGCTGGTGGACGACATGACCGGCAAATGGAAGCCGGATCAGTTCACGGATTCGTTCAAGGACGACATCATGGCGCTGGTCAAGCAGAAGGTGAAGGAAGGCAAGCTTGAAACGGTGGAGCAGCCTGAGGAGGACGAGGGAAGCAACGGGCGCTCTGGCGCCAAGATCATCGACCTGACCGAACTGCTGCAGCGCAGCCTGCGCAACAAGGGCGGTGCGGCCAGCACCGCAAAGACAGCCGCAAAAACAACGGGCAAAAAGCCGGCAGCCAAAACTACCCGCAAGCCTGCAGCCCGGCGAAAGGCAGCCTGACACCGGGCGAACAGATGCGCGATGGCGAAAGCTGACGACCTTCTGGCGAGCTACCGCAGCAAGCGGGACTTCCAACGCACGCCGGAGCCGGCCGCCGGCGGGCGCCGCTCGAAAGCCCGGCGGTTTGTGGTGCAGAAACATGACGCCAGCCGGCTGCACTATGACTTCCGGCTGGAGATCGGCGGCACGCTGAAAAGCTGGGCCGTTCCCAAGGGACCCAGCCTGGATCCCAAGGTCAAGCGTATGGCGGTCCAGGTGGAGGACCATCCGATTTCCTATGGCAGCTTTGAGGGCAACATTCCTGAAAAGCAGTACGGTGCGGGCAACGTGATCGTCTGGGACCGCGGCACCTGGCTGCCGGTGGGCGACCCGGTGGCGGGGCTCCGAAGTGGCAAGCTGAAGTTCGAGCTGCAGGGCGAAAAACTCAAAGGCCACTGGACACTGGTGCGCATGCACGGCAAGGGCGACGAGCGCCAGCCGCCCTGGCTGCTGATCAAGGAAAAAGACGAGGAGGTGCGGTCCGCCGCCGACTACGACGTGCTGGAGGCGCTGCCCGACAGCGTCATTACCGGCCAACCGCTGCCGGCCAAGCTGAAGACGGTCGCCAGGGCAGCGGGCAAAACAGCTGCGGGCAAAAAAGCGTCCACCCAAACTGCCAAAGAAAAACTCCCGGCAGGAGCGGTCAAGGCCGCCCTGCCCGATCAGCTTGTGCCCGAACTCGCCACACTGGTCAGCAGCGTGCCCGAACACAACACACCGGGCGAATGGCTGTACGAAATCAAGTTCGATGGCTACCGCCTGCTGAGCCGCATCGACGGCAAGTCGGTGCAGTGTTTCACCCGCAACGGCCACGACTGGTCGGCCAAAATGCCCGCGCTGGTTCAAGCGCTGGCGGCCCTGGGCCTGCGCTCGGGCTGGGTGGACGGTGAAATTGTTGTGCAGAGCCCGGAGGGTGTGCCCGACTTCGGCGCGCTGCAAAACGCTTTCGACAAGGCCAGCACGGCGCAAATCATTTACTACGTTTTCGACCTTCCCTTCTACAACGGCCACGACCTGCGGCAGCTGCCGCTGGTGGAGCGGCGCGACATCCTGCGCCGGCTGGTCAAGGCAGCGGACCAGCCGCATCTGAAATTCAGCGAGACCTTCGAGAACGGCGGCGAGGACCTGCTGGCGACGGCTCGGCAACTGGGCCTGGAGGGCGTGATCGGCAAGCGGGCGACATCGACCTACGTGTCTCGCCGCTCCACGGACTGGATCAAGGTGAAAACCCAGCTGCGCCAGGAGTTTGTCATTGGCGGCTACACCGACCCCAAGGGTTCGCGTACCGGCCTGGGCGCACTGTTGCTGGGTGTGTATGACGCCAGGGGCAAGCTCAACTACGTCGGAAATGTCGGCACCGGCTTTGACGAGAAGACGCTGCGGGACATCCTCAAACATCTGAAACCATTGAAACGGGACACGCCCGCATTCGACGCCCCGGCGTCATCGGTGAAGGGCCACTGGGTCGAGCCGAAGCTGCTGGCCGAAGTGGTGTTTGCCCAGTGGACGCACACCGGGTCTATCCGACATTCGGTTTTCCAGGGCCTGCGCACCGACAAGGACGCGCGCAAGGTCGTCCGGGAATCTGCGACCCCTGTGGAGAAAATCATGAAAACCCGTTCAAGCCGCCGCTCAGCATCTGCATCATCAGCAGCACCAGCAGCAAAAAAAACCGCCGCCCCGCCCGCCGTTGATACCGGCAAGATGCGCATCACCCATGCGGAACGGGTGATTGACAGCAGCACCGGCCTGACCAAGCTGGCCCTGGTCGAGCATTACGTACGTGTGGCACCCCTGATCCTGCCGCACCTGAAGGCCAGGCCGGTGGCGCTGGTGCGGGCACCTGGGGGCATCGATGGCGAACTGTTTTTCCAGAAACACGCTGAAGCCACGAGCATTCCGGGCATCAAGCTGCTGGATCCTTCGCTGGACCCGGGGCACGGCCCGCTGCTGGAAGTGGCGTCGGCGCAAGCCTTGCTGGCCGCTGCGCAGCTCAACGTGATGGAGTTTCACACCTGGAACGCCACCAGGCGAAACATCGGCAAGCCCGACCGCATGACCTTCGATCTCGATCCCGGCGAAGGCGTTTCATGGCGCCAGGTTCAGGAGAGTGCGCAATTGGTGCGCGCGTTTCTCCAGGAGCTGGGACTGCCGTGTTTTCTCAAAACCAGCGGCGGCAAGGGCCTGCACCTGGTGGTGCCGCTCAAGCCCCTGAGGTACTGGGACACGGTCAAGGACTTTTCCCAGGCCATCGTCCAGCACCTGTCTGCCGTGATTCCTGAACGCTTTGTCGCCAAAAGCGGCCCGCGCAACCGCGTCGGCAAGATCTTCCCGGACTACCTGCGCAACGGTTTTGGGGCCACCACGGTCTGTGCCTGGTCGGTGCGTGCGCGGCCGGGCATGGGCGTGTCGGTGCCTGTCGCGTGGGAAGAACTGGAAGACCTCACCAGCGCAGCGCACTGGCATGCAGGCAACATCGGCGAGCGTCTGGCCACGGGCAACACGCCGTGGGCAGCTTACGAAGCCTCGCGGACGAGCCTGGCCGCGGCCATGAAAGCCATGGGTTTCAAGCCGGCTGCAATGGCCAGGGCCCCTGCCCGTTCGCGCAAATCCTGAGGCCTGGCATGTAGGCAGGCCATCACAGCAACATCCGGAATCCGCCGACACCCGGGCAGCCAGGCTTCCGCTTGAACAGGGTGTGTCGGCTGCGTATCTTCGAGGAAGCACTGACACGGAACGGCAAAACAACGGGACGCCCCGCCCCGCGATGCCATCCGTGGCTTCTTCATCCCTCTGGGAGCTTGTCATGAAATATCTTGCCTCCGCTTTGCCTGCGTTTCTCGCCCTGGTGTTCCTCACAGGGTGTCCCCAATCGAAAACCCCGGACACGCCGCCCCTGGTGCCGCAGCCCAAGGCTGCGCTCAACCTGCTGGAGCTGCGTTGAAGGGCTGGCGCCTGCTGGCTCTGGCGGCAAGCTCGGCGGGCCTGGCGGCCTGCAGCGGGCTGGCGGGGCCACAACCCGGCGCGTCGCAGGCCGTCGAACTCGATGGCCGGATCTACCGGGTTGAGCAGCTCACCGCCAGCACATGGACAGCCACGCCACCCGCCGGACTGCGGGACAGTGCGTCCGCTGCTGCTGCAACCCTGGTCAGGGCCATTGAAAAAGCCTCGGCCTGCAAGGTGACCGACAGCAGC
>CBFGNA010000158.1:0-5958 GCA_965650045.1 uncultured Polaromonas sp. | reverse complement strand
AACCCTACAATCAGAAGGCTATGGCGAACCAAACCCAGATCGACCAGATTGCCGAACGTGTCGAGCGGCTGCTGCTGCGTTACGAGGAACTGCAGCGTACCAATGCCCTGCTCGGCGAACAGGTGCACGTGCTGACGCAGGAGCGTGACTCCCTGCGCTCGCGCCTCAGCGCCGCGCGGGCGCGGGTCGATGCACTGCTCGAACGCCTGCCCGATTCATCCTCACCGCTCAGCCTGGGAGCTTCCCCGGCACGAAGCACCGCCGGATCCGACTCATGAAACAGCTTGACGTTCAAATCATGGGCCAGAGCTATCTGCTCGGCTGCCCCGAGGGCGGAGATGCACGTTTGCTGGATGCCGTGGAAAAAGTGGATGCCGCCATGTGCAAGATCCGTGACGCCGGGAAAATCAAGGCGCGTGACCGCATTGCGGTGCTGGCGGCGCTGAACCTGGCGTTCGAGTTGTCCGAACTGGAAGCCAACGCACTGAAGGTTTCCCGCAGCAGCCCGCCCGCTGCTGCGCCGGCAACCCACCCGGCAAAATCATCGGCACCCGCGCAGGGCGACATGGCGCAACCGCAACTGACCGCATTGCTGCAGAAGCTGGACAGCGCACTTGGCGTGGACGGCCGGCTGCTCTGACGCCGCCTTGCGCACGTGCAAGGCGCAAACGCGCAGTGCCCACAGCAGGCTGCGCAGCAAGCGCCTACAATGAGATCGTCTGCGGTGCGCACCGGGCTTTATATTTCCTTGAACCAATGCTCTACGAGCACGGGCTTGGTAAATTGTCAGGCAGGCGTGATCGTCTCGCGTCAGACGAACCCGAAACCTGACTGCCCTCGCCCACCTGAACCCCGGTTCAGGATGACGGTCCGTTGGCACTTGCAGACACCTTTTTTGATTTTCTTTCGGGCCCGGCCCGGCCTGAATGTTTCCTGAACCGCAACTCATTGCCGAATTCCTGCTGCTGGGCAGCGCCACCGGTTTTCTGGCTGGTTTACTGGGCATCGGTGGCGGCATGCTGATGGTGCCCTTTGTCAGCTTCATCCTGACCGCCAAGGGTTATCCGGCCGATTACACCGTGAAAATGGCGGTCGCCACTTCACTGGCCACCATCTGTTTCACCTCGATGTCCTCGGTGCGCGCGCATCACCGCCGCGGCGCGGTGTTGTGGCCCATCGTCCGCTTGCTGGCGCCCGGGATTGTGCTGGGTTCGCTGATCGGTGCGCGGCTTGCGGTCGCCTTGCCGGGCAAGGTGCTTGGCATCCTCTTCGCGGTGTTCGTGGCTTTCTCCGCCACACAGATGTTTCTTGATCGCAAACCCAAACCCAGCCGCACGCTGCCCGGCCGCCTCGGCACCTTCGGCATGGGCTGGGTCATCGGCATGTTGTCCGCCCTGGTCGGAGCCGGCGGCGCCTTCGTTTCGGTGCCCTTCATGACGTGGTGCAACGTGAAGATCCACGATGCGGTGGGAACCTCGGCGGCGCTGGGTTTCCCGATCGCGCTGGCCGGCACACTGGGTTATATCTGGGCGGGCCAGGGCATGCCCCAGATGCCTCCGGGTTCTGTGGGCTATCTCTACCTGCCCGGCCTGATCGTCATCTCGCTGGCCAGCATGTGTACGGCGCCGTTCGGCGCCCGCACCGCACATCGCATGGACATCCGGCCGCTCAAAAAGGTATTTGCCGTGGTGCTCTACATGCTCGCGGCATACTTCCTGTTCCGATAAACCCATACCGCCCACCCACGCCCACCATGAAAATCGCATTCATTGGCCAGCAGGAGTTTGGCAAGGCCACACTCGAAGCCTTCCTGGCGCGCGGTGATGAAGTCGTTGGCGTCTTCTGCGTTCCCGAGAAGGCTGGCGCCAAACCCGACGCGTTGCGCGTCGCCGCCCAGGCCCTGCACCTGCCTGTGTTCCAGTTCAGCAGCCTCAAAAGCAGTTACGCCGAACAGGCCATGCGCGACCTGGAAGCTGACATCGGGGTGATGGCTTATGTGGTGCAATTTGCGCCGCAGGCCTTCGTCAATATTCCCCGTTGCGGCACCATCCAGTTCCACCCTTCGCTGCTGCCGAAACATCGCGGCCCCTCATCGATCAGCTGGCCGATTGCACTGGGAGAAACGCGCACCGGCATCAGCATCTTCCGGCCCACCGACGGCCTCGACGAAGGGCCGCTGATCCTCCAGAAGTCGTGTGCCATTGGCCCGGATGAGACGCTGGGCGAACTCTACTTCAACAAGCTGTTTCCCATGGGGGTGGCAGCGCTGCTCGAAGCCGCCGACCTGGTCACCAGCGGCCGGCATGAGGAACAGCCACAGGAAGAGATGCAAGCCAGCTACGAAGGCTGGTACCACGAAGAAGAGTCGCGAATCAACTGGGCCAATCATGTCGATCAGGTTTACAACCTGATTCGTGCCTGCAACCCGGCACCGGGCGCGTGGACCCTGCTGGGCGGCGCCCGCGTCTGGCTTTATGACTGCCGCAAACGCCCGGTGCACGCCTTTTCCGGGGTGCGTGGCAAGCCAGGCGAAATTGCCGGGGTGACGGCCAACGGATTGCTGATCAATTCGCAGGGCGGGCAAATCGAAGTGTTGAAGCTGCGGGCGGAGGGCGGGGGCAAAATGAATGCTGTCGACTTCGCGCGCGAGCGCAAGCTGCTCAATCCGGCCGTCTGAGGCCGGCCTGCTTCCTGCCGCGGCCCGCAACCGGTTTGGGCCGGTAGCCAATGGTCTGCTCGATCAGCGCACCGCCGTCGCTCAACAGAAAACTCCGAAACGCCTGCGCCACGGGTGTCAGCCGCTTGTTGCGCCGGTGCACCACATACCAGTGCAGCATCAAGGGAAACCCTTGAACGTCGAGCACGCTGAGGCTGCCCACCTGTAACTCGCGGCTGATGGTGTGGGCCGAGAGAAAGCTCACGCCCATGCCCGCCATCACGGCCTGCTTGATGGTCTCGGTGCTTTTGATCTCCATGGCGATGTTGAGATCCGCCAGATGCGGCCCAAACGCCTCCTGCATGGAGTTCCAGGTGTCGGAGCCTTTTTCCCGAACAACAAACGGCTCCCTGGCCAGACGGGACAACGCAATACGCTTTTTACCGGCCAGCGGATGATCCGGAGCGGCCACCACCACGTAGGGATGCGGGGCGAAGGGCTCATTGACCGTGTCCGGACCGAGCGGCGGGCGCACCATGATGGCCAGATCCGTCAGGTTGTCATTGAGCTGGCCCAGCAATTCCTCGAGGTTGCAAACGCCAAAATCCAGCGTGACGCCGGAGTGGCGGCGGGCAAACTCCACCAGCAAACGCGGCAGGAAGTAGTCGCCTGCACTGATCACGGCCACATTGAGTTTGCCGCCGGCCACGCCCTTGAACTGGGCCATGGCCTCTTCGACCTCCTTGAATTGCTGGATGATGATGCGGCTGGAATGCAGCATCTCCACCCCCGCGGGAGTGAGGTGGATTTTTTTGCCAAGTTGCTCAAACAAGGGAAGGCCAGCGTGGTCTTCCAGCTTCTTCACCTGAATCGAAACCGCGGGTTGCGAAAGATGCAGTTCCTCCGCCGCCCGCGAGAAGCTGAGATGCCTGGCCACCGACTCAAAAACCTTGAGCTGCCGCAGCGTTGCATTTTTCATGGGCTTGACATATATAACTCTTGAGTTATCAATAGTATCAAATACTTTAACTATCGATAATCATTGTTCTTCCCTACATTCGCAACAAGGCCGGTGCAGACCCCGTCGCGCCGATCCGCTGCCCACGTCACAAGGAGAACAACATGTCCAACGCCCTGCTGTCCCACACCGCCTCCGGCCAAACGGCCGAAGCACACCGTCACGCCTACAACGCCGCGTTTGAAGAATTGGGCCTGAGCTGGTACTGGGATGCCGCCACCTACCACCGGCTGCAGGCACACGGCAGGGATGGCGTGCGCGTCTATCTGGAAACCGAGCAGGCACATCTGCTGCGCGCCTATGAATCCGATTTTCTGGTCGAGGCCATCGAGACCACCCAGGCGCGCTGTTATGCCAGCGCAGGCAACCGGGCCAACGGTGTGCCCAGACCGGCCCTGCGCAGCGTCACATCCGGCGCCCCACCGCATCGCGCGGCCACCCATGCGCCTGGCTGAACCGGCTATGAGCAAGCAGTGGGTGCGTTTCCGGGAAGGCCAGACCGTTCGCTTCGGCGTCCTGCAAGGTGACCATATCCAGGTCTGCGAAGGCGACCTGTTCATGCAGCCCAAACCGACCGAGCGCATGCTGCGGCTGTCCGAGGTCGAGTTGCTGACACCGGTTGAACCCACCAAGGTCATCGCGCTGTGGAACAACTTTCACGCCTTGGGCGCCAAGCTGAATTTGCCGGTTCCCCGGGAACCGCTGTATTTGATCAAGGCACCCAATTCCTACCTTGCACCGGGCGGCCGTATCCGCCCGCCGTCCTGCGATGGCAAAGTGGTTTTCGAAGGCGAGCTGGGAATTGTCATTGGAAAAACCTGCAGGCAAGTCCCGGAACGCGAAGCGCTCGACCACGTGTTCGGCTACACCTGCGCCAACGACGTCACTGCGGCCGACATCCTGAACCGGGATGCATCGTTCGCCCAATGGGTGCGGGCCAAGGGCTTCGATACTTTTTGCCCTTTCGGCCCGGTCGTCGCCACGGGTCTGGATCCGCAGAAGCTGGTTGTCAGGACGCGGCTGAACGGGGAACTGCGGCAGGACTACCCGATCAGCGACATGCGTTTTTCGGTGCAGCAGCTGGTCAGCCTGATCTCACGGGACATGACCCTGTACGCAGCTGACGTCATTCTTTGCGGCACCTCTGTCGGCGTGGGATCGATGAAGCCGGGAAGCACCATCGAGGTGGAGATTGCCGGCATTGGCAAGCTCTGCAACCGGTTCGAATAACAATTGACGGGAGAACACGTGTGAAGATTGCGATCATTGGCGCGGGTGCCATCGGCGGTTATGTAGGCGTGAAACTCGCGCTGGCGGGAGAGGACGTGACCTTCATCGTGCGGGGCTCCAATCTGGACGCCATACGCCGCCATGGCATGAAACTGATCCTGCAGGACGGCACAGAGCAGGTCGCCGACGTCAGGGCCACCAACAACTATGCCGAAGCCGGTCCGCAGGACGTCGTGATTCTTGCCATGAAGGCGCACCAGGTCGAAGCTGTGGCCAACGATCTTCCCAAGCTGTTCGGGCCGGATACGGCCGTGGTCACCATGCAAAATGGAATCCCCTACTGGTATTTCCACAAACACGGCGGACGGCTGGAAGGCAGCCAGGTGCGCAGCGTCGATCCGACAGGGATCCTCACGGAAAAAATCGAGCCCGGGCGGGTGATTGGCTGCGTCGTGTATCCGGCATCGGAGCTGGTGGCGCCCGGGGTGGTCCGGCACATCGAGGGAGACCGTTTTCCGGTGGGCGAGCTCGACGGCTCAGCCAGTGAACGGGTCATGCGCGTCTCCGACTGCTTTTCGAGGGCCGGCTTCAAGGCGCCCGTGCTGGACAACATCCGTTCGGAGATCTGGCTCAAGCTGTGGGGCAATCTCACCTTCAACCCCATCAGCAGCCTTACTCACTCGACCTTGCAGGACATTTGCGAATTCCCGCTGTCGCGCGAACTGGCAGCCAACATGATGCGCGAAGCCCAGGATGTGGCGCACAAGCTGGGGATCGGGTTCCGCGTGACGCTTGAAAAACGCATCGAGGGCGCGCAGAAAGTCGGCCGGCACAAAACGTCCATGCTGCAGGACATCGAAGCAGGTCGCGCGCCGGAAATCGACGCCCTCGTCGGCTCCGTGGTGGAGCTCGGGCGTTTGACACAAACACCGACGCCCCACATCGACACGCTGTATGCGCTGGTCAAGCTTCTGGCCAGAACCATGAAAGAAGAAAGCGGGCAGGTCCGGCTTCAGCTCGCCGCCTGAACCACCACGGGGCCCGTGATTCTGGG
>CBFGNA010000157.1:0-5980 GCA_965650045.1 uncultured Polaromonas sp. | reverse complement strand
CGACCAGGTGGCCAAGGCCACCGATCTGCACACCTTCGGCGTCATGAACAACAGCCAGCTCACCATCGCGCGCCTGCTCAACCCCATGATTGCCTACGACCCGGCGGTGGACCTGGCGCCGATTGCACTGATCGGCACCACGCCCATGGTGCTGGTGGTCAGCAGCTTCGCTCAGGGCAATACGCCGTCGGAATGGCTGACCTGGCTGCGCAACCAGGGCGACAAGGCCAACTACGGCTCACCGGGCACCGGCACCCCCGGCCACCTGGGCATGGAGCTGATCAAAAGCCGCAGCGGCGGGCTCGGTGTGATGCACGTGCCTTACCCCGGCAACCCGCAACTGATCACCGCCATGCTGGGCGGGCAGTTGCAGGCGGCGCTGCTGCCGCCGGGCCTGGCCCTGCAACAGGTGAAGGCCGGCAAGATGAAAGTTATCGGCGTGACCTCCGAGCAGCGCAGCATGCTGGCGCCGGAGCTGCCGACCATGCGTGAAGTCGGCATCCTGGGCGCCGACATGGAACTGTTCACCGCGCTGGCGGGTCCGGCCTCCCTGCCCGCTGCCGTGCGCGAGAAGCTAGGCGCCGCCGTGATCGAAGTCCTCAAGACCAGCGAAACACGCGCCCGGCTGATCACGGTGGGCTGGCAGCCGGCTCCTTCCACGGCCGAGGGCCTGCGCACCCGCATGCGCGCCGACACCCGCAACCTGGGCGGCATCATCATGATGCGCGGCATTCGCGCCGACAGCTGAGTTTTCAGGAGTTTCTTCGAGCGTTTCTTCAAGCACCTCGTTTCGCCGCCCTGTCACAGGGGCGGCTTTTTTTTGCGCGTTCCGGCGTGTCAGACAGCGGTGCCTGTGCGCGAAGGCCATGGCCGCAAGCCCGTTTGCGTGCCGGAAGAGACTGCTAAAGTAAAAAATCAACTCCACAGGATGCCCTTTTCCGATGACAGCGACACCCCCCACGCCTGCCCAGCCAGCTCTTGCAACGCCCACAGACACCGTAGCCCACGCCGACCGCGTGGATGACGACGGCGGCCTGCCGGCGAAATGGAACATCATCGGCCCCGGCCTGGTGGTGGCGGCCACCGGCGTCGGCGCCGCCGACATGGTGGCCACGCTGGTGGCCGGCTCGCGCTACGGTTACGGCTTGCTCTGGGCGGTGATCCTCGGCGTGATCCTCAAGATCATCCTGGTTGAAGGTGCGGGGCGTTTTACCCTGGCCACGGGCAAGACGATTTTTGAAGGCTGGCGCTCGCTGGGCATCTGGACCACCTGGTATTTCGGGCCCTACATCATGATCTGGGGCTTTGTGTACGGCGCCACCGCGATGTCTTCGGCTGCGCTGCCGCTGGCGGCCTTGTTTCCGGGCGTGGACCTGAAGATCTGGGCGGTGCTGATGGGCCTGGCCGGGTTCGCCATGGTCTGGTTCGGCAAGTACGCATTTTATGAGAAGGTCACAGCAGCGCTGGTCGGCCTGATGTTTGTCACGGTGGTGGGGCTGGCGGTGATCGCCGCGCCCAATCTGCCCGGCATGCTGCGCGGCCTGGTCCCCATGATTCCCGAGGGCGGCCTGCTCTACACCCTGGCGCTGGCCGGCGGCGTGGGCGGCACCATCACGCTGGCCGCTTATGGCTACTGGCTGCGCGAAAAAGGCTGGTACACGCCCAAGTGGATGAAGGTCATGCGCATCGACAACACCGTGGCTTATGTGATGACCGGCATCTTCGTGATCGCCATGCTGATCGTCGGGGCCGAAGTGGTGCGCTCGGCCGGTGTGGCCATCAGCGCCGGTGACAAGGGCCTGCTGGATCTGCAGAAGGTGCTGGACCAGCGTTACGGCAGCGTCATCGGCACGGCCTTCCTGGTGGGTTTCTGGGCCGCGTCCTTCTCGTCCATCATCGGTGTGTGGAACGGCGTGTCGCTGATGTTTGCCGACTTCTGGGGCAACATCCGCGGCCTGCCGGCCGGTGACCCGGCCACGCGCATCGGCGGCAGGTACTTTCGCGTTTACGTCCTGTGGCTGACCTTTCCGCCCATGGTGCTGTTCCTGCTGAACAAGCCCATTGGCCTGATCCTGGCTTATGGCGTGCTCGGCTCGCTGTTCATGCCCTTCCTGGCCGTCACGCTGCTGGGCCTGCTGAACGGCCGGCGCGCGGCGAAAGGCTGGGCCAACACCTGGCGCGGCAACCTGATGCTGTCGATCACGGCGCTGCTGTTCATCGTGCTCGGCGGGCAGCAACTGTTCTCGGCACTCAGGCCGCTGCTGGGCGGTTGAAGCTGAGGCACCAGAAATTTGAATAAAAAATGGCTGTAGCCCTTGTCAGTCTTGCGTGAACAGCTATCAATAGCGTAGCGCCTTCAAAGCGGTGCCCTTGCCGCGGCTTTGGCAGGCTGGCGATAATCGGCAGCCACAAGCAGACGAGGGACTTGCGCATGAAGTACTGGTTGATGAAATCCGAACCCGCCGAGTGCTCGGTGGACGACGCGCTGGCGGCAGCGCAATCCACCGTTCCCTGGGTCGGCGTGCGCAACTACCAGGCGCGCAACTTCATGCGGGACGGCATGCAGGTCGGCGACGGGGTGCTGTTCTACCATTCCAGTTGTGCGGAGCCGGGCATTGTGGGCATTGCGCGGGTGGCCTCCACCGCCTACCCGGACCCGACGCAGTTCGACAAGAAGTCGCCCTACCACGACCCCGCATCAAAGCCCGACGAACCGCGCTGGCTGCTGGTGGATGTGCAGGTCCTTCGCAAAACCCGCAACCTCGGCTTGCCCGAGCTGCGCGCCCACCCTGCCCTGCAGGACCTGGTCATCCTGCGCAAGGGCAACCGCCTGTCGATCACGCCGGTGGAGCCGCAGCACTGGCGCACCATCACAGAGCTGCTGGGCGCGGCCTGATGGCCACCCGCTGAGCCGCAAGCCTGTCGCTATCATTCACGCATGTCCCGCGCCCTTCCCCTTGCCGCCACCGCCCCCATAGAACCGGCCAGCAGCGACCGCTTTCGCCTGCTGGTGGATGCGGTTCAGGATTACGGCATCTTCATGCTCGACACGCAGGGCTTTGTGGTGTCCTGGAATACCGGCGCGCAGCGCATCAAGCAATACCTGCCCCAGGAAATCATCGGCCGGCATTTTTCGCTGTTTTACCCGGCCGAAGCCGTGGCCGCCCAATGGCCGGACGAAGAACTGCGCCGCGCCGCGCGCGACGGGCGTTTTGAAGAAGAAGGCTGGCGGCTGCGCAAGGACGGCAGCCGTTTCTGGGCCAACGTGGTCATCACCGCCTTGCGCGACGAAAGCGGCGTCCTCACCGGCTACGGCAAGGTCACGCGCGACCTGAGCGAGCGCCGCCTGCACGAGGAAGCCCTGCGCGACAGCGAGCAACGCTTTCGCCTGCTGGTCGAGAGTGTGCGCGACTACGCGATTTTCATGCTCAGCCCCGAGGGCGTCATCGAAAGCTGGAACAGCGGCGCCAAGCTCATCAAGGGTTACAGCGCGCAGGAAGTGATTGGCAGGCATTTCAGCCTGTTTTACCGGCCCGAAGACCTCGCCGCCGGCCTGCCCGCCCGGGAACTCGAAACCGCGCTGGCGCTGGGACGGGCCGAAGAAGAAGGCTGGCGCGTGCGGCGGGATGGCTCGGTGTTCTGGGCCAACGTGGTGATCGCGCCGGTCTACGACGCCGAACGGCAACTGCGCGGTTTTGCCAAGGTCACGCGTGACATGACGGAACGGCGGCGCCTGCACGAGCTTGAAAGCTCCAGCAAACGCATGAGCGAATTTCTGGCCATGCTGGCGCACGAGCTGCGCAACCCGCTGGCGCCGATACGCAATGCCGTCACCATCCTGCAGCTGGAGCCTTCGCCCAGCCCCATGGTGCGCAGCAGCCGCGACATGATCGACCGGCAGCTGTCGCACATGACGCGGCTGGTGGACGACCTGCTCGACGTGGGGCGGCTGACCACCGGCAAGATCAGGTTCAACATCGAGCAGGTGGCCTACGCGCAGGTAGTGGCGCGTTCGGTGGAGGCCGTGCGGCCGCTGATGGACGCCCGCCGCCACCATCTCACGGTGGAGCTGCCCGACACCGGCTTGTGGGTGCAGGGCGACGCCACGCGGCTGGCGCAGGTGCTGCAAAACCTGCTGACCAACGCCGCCAAATACACGCCCGAAGGCGGCAAGATCACGCTGAAGGTCTCCCAGGAGGGCAGCCAGTTGCACACCTCGGTGCAGGACAACGGCGTCGGTCTGTCTGAGCACGCCCTGGCGCAGATCTTCGAGCTGTTCGCGCAGGGAGACGCCCAGACGGCGGCCCGCGAGAGCGGCCTGGGCATCGGCCTGACCCTGGCCCGCTCGCTGGTTGAAATGCACGGCGGGGTCCTGAACGCCAGCAGCGCCGGACCGGGCCAGGGCAGCACCTTCAGCTTCTTCGTGCCGAACGCCGGCACCGCAGCCCCGCCGCACAAGAGCGAGGCAGCGCCTGTACCGCTGGTCATGGTGGTGGATGACAACCGCGACGCCGCCAACAGCCTGGCTGAAATCCTGCGGCTGCTCGACTGCCAGGTCAAGGTGGCTTACGATGGCCCGACGGCCCTGGAACTGGCGCGCAAACAATTGCCCAAGGTCATCGTGCTGGACATCGGCATGCCCGACATGAACGGCTATGAGGTGCTGGCGGCTTTGCGCGCACTGCCTGGCGGCGCCGAAGTGACCAGCGCAGCGCTCACCGGTTTTGGCACCGACGAGGACAAGCGCCGCGCGCTGGAAGCGGGCTTTGACATGCACCTGACCAAGCCGCTGGACTTTGCCGCGTTGCAGGCCTTCCTGCAGTCAGCACGCGCCCTGGCCTGAGCCGCACGATCCGGCCCACAGCCACCCTTGTGCATCAAAACACCCTTTGGCCCCCGACCGGCGGGCGTATCCAGCTATTTATTTGATAGCTGAACGCAGACGAGGCGCGGCCGGGGCAGCAGCGGGTGGCGGCCTTCGCAAACCGTCTCCGCCTGACCAACAGCCTGCGCGGCTTCCTACAGCACGCGCCCCGCCGTGCGGCAACACTGGGGCACAACTGTTGAAAGCTTTCCCATGGCCCTGCCCTTTCCCGCCTTCCGTCCTGCCCCTGCTGCCCCTTCACGTGTTTCGGTCTTGCGCCTGCTGGCGATCAGCCTGTGGGTTGCCGCCCTCGGTGCAGCCGGTGGATCGGCGGTAGCGCAAACTTCCAAAGCGGGCGCACCGCAAAGCGCGAAGGCAGAGGGAGAGGCCCTGAGCCCAACAGTGCCCAAGGCGAGCCTCGCCATGATGGAAAGTTTCAACAACGCCAGCGACAGCCCGCTGCTCAAAACCGGCAGCAAGGGCGCCGCCGTGGCACGTGCCCAGATCCTGCTGGACCGCGCCTGGTTTTCCTGCGGCGAGATCGATGGCCGGTATGCCGCGAACATGCAGCGCATGGTCAAGGCTTACCAGACCGCGCGCGGCCTGAAAGCCACAGGCACGGTCACCACCGAAACCTGGAAATCGCTGCGCGAGGACAGCGCGCCACTGCTGGTGGCCTATACCGCGACCGACAAGGACACCGCCGGGCCTTTTGAAAAGACACCGGCCGACATGTCCGAACGCGCAAAGATGAAGGCCATGGTGTACGAGTCTGAGGACGAGGCGCTGGCCGAGAAATTCCATACCAGCATCGCCTACCTGCAGCAGCTCAACGGCGGGCGCAAGGTCGAAGCCGGCAAGGACATCGTGGTGCCCAACATCACCAGCACGGTCACGCCCGTCAAGGCGGCGTCCATCGAGATCGACAAGTCCGCACGTGTGCTGTATGTGCTGGACGCGGACCAACGCCCGGTTGCAGGTTTCCCCATCAGCATAGGCAATGAGAAAAACGACCCGCTGCCGGTCGGCATGATGGCGATCAAGAACGAGGTCAAAAACCCCAGCTTCACCTACGACCCCAAGCTGTTGAAGAGCGCACCGAAAGACGCCGAAAAG
>CBFGNA010000156.1:0-6006 GCA_965650045.1 uncultured Polaromonas sp. | reverse complement strand
TTCGGGCGTACTCAAAACGCACGGCAAACCGGACCATCGCCTCCGTCAGGCCGCCCCCCAGCAGCCTGTCACTGCCCGGCAGCGCCAAAACCGCCGCGGCCTCGCTGCCGTACAGATGCAGGCCCGGCGCGTCGCTGATGCGGTGACCAGTCGTTGTAGCGCCCACCAGCCGGAGCTCCCCGGTCACGCCGCCCGGTCGTTTATCCACCAGGCCGTGCGCGAAACAGGTGTCCAGCACATCCTCGGCCATTGCCCGGTAGGTCGTCCATTTGCCGCCGGTGACGGTGACCAGCCCGCTTTGGCTGACCAGCACGGTGTGCTCCCGTGACAAGGCCTGGGTTCGATCACCGTCGTCCTCCGGCGGCTTGACCAGCGGACGAAGCCCCACCCAGATGCTCTTGATGTCGGCCGGGCCCGGTGCGCGGCTGAGGTAGCGCCCGGCCTCGCCGAGAATGAAATTCACTTCTTCGCGGAAGGCCCGCGGCTCACGCGCCAGATCCTGGCGCGGTGTGTCCGTAGTGCCCAGAATGGTCTTTCCAAGCCAGGGCACGGCAAACAACACCCGGCCGTCCGCCGTTTTAGGCACCAGCAAGGCGTGGTCAGTGGGCAGGAAAGAACGATCCACCACAATGTGCACCCCCTGGCTGGGTGCCACCATGGGTTTTGCGTCGCGTCCTGTGGCCTGCCCATCCAGCACGCGCAACTGATCCACCCACACCCCGGCGGCGTTCACAATGCATTTGGCGCGAATCGCAAGTGTTTGCCCACTTTCCTGATCTGATACATGCAAACCCACGAGCTTGCCCCGCTCATGAATCAGTCCGGTGGCCGCGCAATAGTTCACCAGCAAGGCGCCGGCCCGCGCCGCGCTGCGCGCCAGTGCCAGTGCCAGGCGTGCGTCGTCGAACTGGCCGTCCCAGTATTTGACGCCGCCCTTCAGACCCTCTGGCTTCGCGGTTGGCAGATTGCGCAGCGTTTCCGCGCGATTGAGAAACTCGGTGGATCCCAGACCGGTTTTACCCGCCAGCGCGTCATACATCTTCAGGCCGACACCGTAAAAAGGCGCCTCCCAGAACTTGTAGGAGGGCATCACAAAAGGCAGGGGCTGCGCGAGGTGGGGTGCATTGGCAAGCAAGCGCGACCGCTCGTGCAACGCTTCGCGAACCAGGGAAATGTTGCCCTGGGCCAAATAACGGACGCCACCGTGCACCAACTTGGTCGCCCGTGAGGACGTGCCCTTGGCAAAGTCATGCGACTCCACCAGCACCACAGAAAATCCGCGCGCTGCCGCGTCAAGTGCCACCCCCAGGCCAGTGGCGCCGCCCCCGATGATGGCGATGTCGTAAATACGTGGCGCTTTCAGGCGCTGCAGGAGATCTGCGCGTGGCGTCGCAAGCGGCAAAGATTCAAGCGTCATGGGGTCATTGTCCTTGTCCCGGTAAAACAGCCTCGGCAGGGTTCATATTGCAGCAGGGCATCCCAAGCCCGCTGCGGCGCTCCCGCCGGTGACGATCCTCAATATAGATAGGGTAGATAGGGGAAAACAGGGAAGAGATAGGAAGTACCGAAGTTGTCAGTCGGACACCGTGCTGCGCAAGCTGCAGCCAATCGCAAAAAGTTCGAATTGATTCTATTTTATTCCTTTTAGCGCGTTTTTGAATGACTTTTTTCCGATTTGATTCTTTTGTTCGCCATCAAGTCATTTCAGACTCAAGCAAAATGCGCCTGTGAACTCCAATCCCCGGCAACTCAAACTTCTGGACGTGGTCCGTGCCCGTGGCTCCGTCACCGTCGAACAACTCGCGGACATCCTGGCCGTCACGCTGCAAACCGTGCGCCGCGATGTGCAGCGGCTGTCCGAGGCAGGCCTGCTTGCGCGTTTTCATGGCGGCGTGCGCACGCCCAGCTCCACCATCGAAAACCTGGCCTACCGGCAACGCGAAAGCCTCAACGCGGACGCCAAGGCCAGAATTGCCCGGGCCGTGGCCGCCGAGGTGCCCGACAACTGTTCGTTGATCCTGAACATTGGCACAAGCACCGAGGCCATCGCCAGGGCGCTGCTGCACCACAAGGGCTTGCGCGTCATCACCAACAACCTCAACGTCGCGGCCATCCTGAGCGGCAACGCCCACTGTGAAGTGATCGTGACGGGCGGTGTGGTCCGCCCGCTGGACCGCGGCATCGTCGGCGAGGCAACCGTCGATTTCATCCGCCAGTTCCGTGTGGACATCGCCCTGATCGGGATTTCCGGGATCGAAGCGGACGGCTCCCTGCGCGACTTCGACTACCGCGAAGTCAAGGTGGCGCAGACCATCATCTCGCACGCGCGCGAGGTGTGGCTGGCCGCTGATACCAGCAAGTTCAACCGCCCGGCCATGGTCGAACTCGCGACCCTGTCGCAAATCGACCGGCTGTTCACCGATCAGCCGCCCCCTGACCCCTTCCCGGCGCTCCTGGCCGATGCAGGCGTGCGCTGCGAAGTCGCTCCCACGGAACAAACCCCATGACCTACCTGCTCGCCCTGGACCAGGGAACCTCCAGCTCCCGCAGCATCGTGTTTGACGAACAAGGCCACATCGTCGCCATGGCGCAGCAGGAGTTGCCCCAGATTTATCCCAAACCAGGTTGGGTCGAGCATGACCCCATGGTCATCTGGCGCACGCAGCTGGCGACCGCGCGTGAGGTGCTGGACAAGGCCAGACTCAAGGCTGGCGACATCCGCGCGCTGGGCATCACCAACCAGCGCGAAACCACGGTGCTCTGGAACCGCACCACCGGCCGGCCGGTGCACCACGCCATCGTCTGGCAGGACCGCCGTGCCGAGACCACCTGCGCCCAATTGCGCGAGGACGGCAAAGCCGGGCTGATCCAGGAAAAAACCGGCCTGCTGATCGATGCTTACTTTTCCGGCACCAAGCTCAAGTGGCTGCTCGACAACGTGCCGCAGGCCCGGCAACAGGCCGAACGCGGCGAGCTCGCCTTCGGCACGGTGGACAGCTGGCTGATGTGGCAACTCACCGGCGGCAAGCTGCACGCCACGGATGTCACCAACGCCTCACGCACCATGCTGTTCAATGTGCGCAGCAACATCTGGGACGAAGAACTGCTCGCGCTGCTGGACATTCCGGCCTCCTTGATGCCCGCCGTGCGTCCCTCCAGCGCGCTGTATGGCGAAGTGATGCCGGACCTGCTGGGCGCGGCCATTCCCATCGCAGGCGTCGCCGGCGACCAGCAAAGCGCGCTGTTCGGCCAGGCCTGCTTTCAGGAGGGCATGGCCAAGAACACCTACGGCACCGGCTGCTTCATGCTGATGCACACCGGCACCAAATTCCAGACCTCGCACAACGGCCTGCTGACCACCAGTGCGGCGCAAGTGATGCCGCAGCCCGAATACGCGTTCGAGGGCAGCGTGTTTGTCGGCGGCGCCGTAGTGCAGTGGCTGCGCGATGGCCTGCACGCGATCCAGGGCAGCGGCGAGGTGCAGGCGCTGGCCGAAAGCGTGCCGGACTCCGGCGGCGTCATGGTGGTGCCGGCCTTCACCGGGCTGGGCGCACCCTACTGGAAACCCGGGGCGCGCGGCAGCATCACCGGCCTCACGCGCGGCACCACGCTGGCGCACATTGCACGGGCCTCGCTGGAAAGCATTGCTTACCAGAGCGCTGCGCTGCTGCAGGCCATGAGCCGCGACGCCGTGGCAGCGGGCGCGGCTCCTGTGGCCGAACTGCGTGTGGACGGCGGCGCCTGCATCAACGATTTGCTGATGCAGTTTCAGGCTGACCTGCTGGGCATTCCTGTGGTGCGGCCTGCCGTGACCGAAACCACCGCACTGGGGGCGGCCTACCTGGCCGGCCTGTCCACCGGGGTTTACCAAAACACCGATCAGTTGTCGGCCTTGTGGCGCAGCGAACGCCGCTTTCTGCCCACCCTGGACGCCGGCCGGGCCGCCGAGCTGATGGCGCGCTGGGAGCACGCCGTGCGGCAAACCGTGGCCGATTGATCCACAGCGCAGGCGCTAGACTGCAGGCAGCACCACATCATCTGTCATGACACTTTCCACACCCGACAACATCGCCTTCATCGGCGGCGGCAACATGGCCAGCGCCATCATCGGTGGCCTGCTCAAACAGGGCACACCGGCGGCCAACATCCAGGTCATCGAGCCCTGGGACGAACAACGCGCGAAGCTCCAGGCGCAATTCGGCATCACGGCGGCAGCTGCGCCGGACGCCGCGCTGGCCCGCGCCGGCATGGTGGTCTGGGCCGTCAAGCCGCAAAGCTTTCGCGAAGCGGCCGGCCAGGCCGGGCCGCACACGCGCCAGGCCCTGCACCTGAGCGTGGCGGCCGGCATCCGCTCCGGCAGCATCGCTGGCTGGCTGGGCACGGAGTGTGTGGTGCGCGCCATGCCCAACACGCCGGCGCTGGTGGGCCTGGGGGTGACGGGCTTGTTTGCCCGGCCTGCCGTCACCAGCGCGCAGCGGCAGTCTGTGCAGGCCCTGATCGAAACCACCGGCCAGTTCCTCTGGCTGGACGAAGAGCAGCAGCTGGACGCCGTCACCGCGCTGTCCGGCTCCGGCCCGGCCTACGTGTTTTATTTCATCGAGGCGATGATGCAGGCGGGCGTGCAGATGGGCTTGAGCCCGGCCCAGGCACGCACCCTGGCCATCGGCACCTTCACCGGCGCGTCAGCGCTGGCCGCTGCCTCCGACGATCCGCCCGAACTGCTGCGCGCCCGCGTCACGTCCAAGGGCGGCACCACCTACGCGGCCATCACGTCCATGGACAATGCGGGGCTTCAGCAGCACTTCATGCGTGCCCTGGACGCAGCGCGGCAACGTGCCGTGGAACTGGGCGACGAATTCGGCGGCGCCTGATTTTTCAAGCATCAAATCGGCCTCCAGCCCTTAACGGGCGGGCGCAAGCAGCTATTAATTGGATAGCAAACTGCTTCAGCGGCCGGCCATCAGGTAGGCCAACACAATGCCGGCAAACACCGTGAAGCCCAGCCAGTGGTTCAGGCGAAAGGCCCTGAAACAGGCCTCGCGGCCGCGCCCGCGGATCAGCCAGACATGCCACAGTGCCTGGCCCAGCGCGATGCCAATCGCTATGAAATAGATAGCTGGTTGCGCAATATCGGCAAGGGCTACAGCCCAAATCGACAGATAAATCAGGTAACTGGCCAGCACCGCCGCCACATCAAAACGCCCCAGCGTGATGGCCGAGGTTTTCATGCCGATCTTCAGGTCATCGTCCCGGTCCACCATCGCATATTCGGTGTCGTAGGCAATCACCCAAAACAGGTTGCCCAGCAGCAGCCACCAGGCCAGCGCCGGCACGCGCGACTGCACGGCGGCAAACGCCATCGGGATGCCGAAGCTGAAAGCCACACCCAGCACCGCCTGCGGCATGGCCACAAAGCGTTTGGCAAATGGATAAACCACGGCGACAGCCAGCGCCGCAAAAGACCACAGGATGGTGCGCGTGTTGGTCGTCAGCACCAGCCCGAAAGCCATCAGCGCCAGGACCGCGCCCAGCAGCAGCGCCTCCTTGATACTTACCGCGCCGCGTGTCACCGGCCGCTCGGCCGTGCGTTTGACATGGCGGTCGAAGTCGCGGTCGGCGACATCGTTGAGGCAGCACCCGGCACTGCGCATCAGGATGGTCCCCAACGTGAACACGGCGATGAGGTGCCAGCCAGGAAAACCATGCGCCGCCACCCACAAGGCCGACAGCGTCGGCCACAGCAGCAGCAGCCAGCCCGCAGGGCGGTCCCAGCGGATCAGTTCAAGGTAGAGGCGGAGTCGGCTGGGCACCCGGCGATGTTAGCCGCTGCCGGACACATCCATAAATTCAGATTTTCGGGATGAAGTGCGAGGCGCGCGGCGCACAGAAACCGTAATGTACTTCCTGTACTTGAGGATTGCTAGCACCGCGCAACGACGCAATTCGCCCGAAAAATGGATTTATTCTTCCAGAAGCGAACGCAGCATCCAGGCGGTCTGCTCGTGC
>CBFGNA010000155.1:0-6019 GCA_965650045.1 uncultured Polaromonas sp. | reverse complement strand
AAAACGCGGCGACTGCGCTGGCGGCCGACCGTGCGGCGCAGGCGCAGACGCTGCTGCTCGAACTCGCCGCCGAGGACCTGACCCGTGTCGGCACGCCGCCGGTGATCGGGGCTCTGCAGCGGCTGTCCCGGGCCCGGCAGGCCAATGTAGTGCGCTACTGGCTGCTCACGGCCCACCAGGCTGCGCCGAGCACGGCGCAACTGGAGCAGTTGCTCAGCCAGATCGAAGCCTGCACCACGCGCGGCCACCGCATTGAACTCAAGGTCGCGGCAGGACAGGTGAGGCGGGACGGCGGCGTCCTAGTTTATGAGGCTCAGGGTTTGCCCCAGATATAATCATGGGCTTTGCTGGCCGCGTCGGCGCGGTCTTCGAGCCACCACCGCCCGCAGGTTTTGCCCACCCAACCCCTGATAAAGCTTCTGCAATGGCCTTGATCGTTCATAAATACGGCGGAACGTCGATGGGCTCGACCGAGCGCATCCGCAACGTCGCCAAACGTGTTGCCAAGTGGGCTCGCGCCGGCCACCAGATGGTGGTCGTGCCCAGCGCCATGAGCGGCGAAACCAACCGCCTGCTCGGCCTGGCCAAGGAACTGGCGCCGTCGCAGGCCGCGGCCGCTTACCACCGCGAACTCGATGCGCTGGCTGCCACCGGTGAGCAGGCTTCCAGCGCGCTGCTGGCGATTGCGCTGCAGGCCGAAGGCATGCAGGCTGTGAGTTACGCCGGCTGGCAGGTCAGCATCAAGACCAACAGCGCCTACACCAAGGCGCGCATCGAATCGATCGACGACCAGCGGGTGCGCGCCGATCTGGACGCCGGCAAGGTGGTCATCATCACCGGCTTTCAGGGCGTGGACGAGGGCGGCAACGTCACCACGCTGGGCCGCGGCGGCTCGGACACTTCGGCCGTGGCGATTGCCGCCGCGCTCAAGGCCCACGAGTGCCTGATCTACACCGACGTCGATGGCGTTTACACCACCGACCCGCGCGTCGTGCCCGAGGCGCGCCGCCTGCAAACCGTGAGCTTCGAGGAAATGCTGGAGATGGCGTCCATGGGCTCCAAGGTGCTGCAGATCCGTTCGGTGGAATTTGCCGGCAAATACAAGGTGCCGCTGCGCGTGTTGTCGAGTTTCACCGACTGGGACATCAACATCGACGAAGAGGCCAAGTCCGGCACCCTGATCAGTTTTGAGGAAGACGAAAAAATGGAACAAGCCATCGTATCGGGCATCGCATTCAACCGCGACGAAGCCAAAATCTCCATCCTCGGCGTGCCCGACAAGCCCGGCATCGCCTACCAGATCCTGGGTGCGGTGGCCGACGCCAACATCGAGGTCGATGTGATCATCCAGAACGTCAGCAAGGACGGCAAGACCGACTTCAGCTTCACCGTGCATCGCAACGACTATGCACGCGCCGTCGAACTGCTGCGCAGCAGCGTGCTCGGCCCGCTGGGTGCCGAGGAAATCACCGGCGATGCCAAGATCTGCAAGGTCAGCATCGTCGGCATCGGCATGCGCAGCCATGTGGGCATCGCCAGCAAGATGTTTCGCGTACTGAGCGAAGAGGGCATCAACATCCAGATGATCTCCACCAGCGAGATCAAGACTTCGGTCGTGATCGACGAAAAATACATGGAACTCGCCGTGCGTGCGCTGCACAAGGCCTTTGACCTGGACCAGCCCGCAAGCTGAGGGCTTTCGTGCTGGACAGGGGGGCAAGTCGTGAGATAATCGCGGCTAGCCAGTAATCAGGAAACGTGACCGAGTGGCCGAAGGTGCTCCCCTGCTAAGGGAGTATGGGGTGTAGAGCCTCATCGAGGGTTCGAATCCCTCCGTTTCCGCCAGACATCAAAAAAGCCGCCCTCGGGCGGCTTTTTTGTGCGCGGGCGTTTTTGCTCAGCCCCTGCTTTTTTGCAGCAGCGCCTCGCCAATGAATTTGGCGCGTTCGCGCGAGAAGGTGAAAAACACCCAGCCGAAGCCGAGATGGCGCAGGCCGAAACTTACCTGCCGTTCGGGCGTCTGGGTTTGCGCAACGGCAAAGTCGGCGTCGTGCTGCACCAGCACCGGCATGTCGGCGGTCACTTCAGGCTGCACGGGCGGCTGCATCTGGTTGCGGGCCTGCGCAAGCTGGTGCATCAGCTCTTCGACTTGCCGTGTGCTCAATGGCTGGCCAAGAACGGTCAATGTGCCGTCGGTATTGGGTGTCATGGGTGCCCTTTCAGTGGCGATGGATGGGTGTCAGGGCCGAAAGTCCGGCATTGGATTCGGCATTGGGCATGTGGGCAATTTTATCCTGAGCGTCTGCCGCCTCGCCCGAGGCAACCGTTGGTAAAAAGGCGGGCGCTATCCGTTCCCACGCGTTATGGTGGCTGCCTTTACGGAGAAACCATGCGTTTGAAAATTGTCCTCGGCACAGTCGCTGTCTCGCTGCTGGTGGCTTGCACCGCCCCTGCGCCGTCCCCCGTCACGGGCACAGCTCCGGGCGGAGTGCCGACTGGTGTCTGCAACGCGCAGGGCGCGCAATTCGCCATTGGCAAAACCGCTGGCGCCAGCGTGGTGGAGGAGGCACGCCAGCGTGCCGGTGCCTACATGGCGCGCGTGCTGCGGCCGAATCAGGCGGTGACCATGGAGTTCAATGCGCAGCGCCTGAACCTCGATGTCGATGGTGCCGGGGTGGTGCTGCGCGCACGCTGCGGCTAGGAGCTTGCGCGCCGGCGTGATGGCAGACACCCCGGGGCTGATGCCTTGCCCGCAGGGGGCGCTTTTTTTGTTACATTTCGATGGATGTACCACTGGTGCCTGCCATGCCCGATCCCAACCTTCTGAAAAAACTGCGCGCCGCCACGGTGGCCGAGCGCCAGGACGACGTCAGCAGCCGCGCGCGTTACGAAGCCCTCACCGCCAAGATCACGGCCTATCAGAACGGGGTCGGGGAAGCGCCTACGGTGGAAGAGTTCGAGCAGTGGCGAAAGGATGTCGAGCGCACCGTGGCCCTGCGGCGCCTGCAGGGCGGCGTGACGGAGCCCTGAGCTGCCCCGCTGGTCAGTGCGCCTGTGGCCCGCGCTTGGCCTCCCGGCAGAATTTCTGCCATCGTGAAACAGTCGTGCTACATTTCGTTCATACAGAAACAAATGTTTCAAGCACATGCCAGCCACCCCAACCATCGCAGCCACGCCATCGACGCTGTTTGCCAGCCTGCCGCTGGAGGGCCTGAGCCCTGAATTGCTGCGCGCCGCGCGCTGGATCGAGGCGCATCCGCGCGAGGTGGCATTGCACTCCATGCGCGAGTGCGGGCGGCGCGCGGGCCTGGCGCCTGCGAGCCTGACGCGGCTGGCGCAAGCCCTGGGCTTTCCCGGATTCGAGGCAATCAAACACCTCTGCCAGGCGCTGTTTGCCGAACAGGGCGGTTATGCCGGACGTGCTGAAGTGCTGCAGGCCAGCGCGCGGCAGGACAAGGACTGGCTGGCCCTGCTCAACGAGGCGCAACATGCCAATTCGGCCTCGGTCGGCGGCCTGAACCAGGCCGCGCAACTGGAGGCCGCGGCCGATGCCATGCTCAAGGCGCGCCGGGTTTATTTCCTCGGCCTGCGGGCCAGCCATGGTTTGGTGCTGCACCTGCACTACACCTATGGCCTGCTCGCATCCAACGGTGTGCTGTTGCAGGGCCTGGGCGGCACGCTGGCGGACCAGATCGGCGAGATGGGCGAGGCTGACCTGCTGGTGGTGACCTCTTCTGCCGCCTATACGCGGCAGACGGTGGAAGCCGTGGCCCAGGCCAATACACGGCGCGTCACTGTCGTGGCCCTCACCGACAGCGCGTTGTCGCCCATTGCGCGATCAGCCGCACACACGCTGCTGTTTCGCACAGACAGCCCTTCGTATTTTCATTCCATGGTGGGTGCACTTGCGCTCACGGAGGCGCTTGCCGCCGCAGTTGCTGTGCGCGGCGGCCGAAAGGTGCTGGCGCACCTGCAGGCGCGCCAGGATCGCCTGGAAAGCGAAGGTGCTTACTGGGACGGCCGCAGCGAAAGACCGGCACGTGCCCGTTCCAACCGTTCAACAGGAAAACAGCCCTCATGACAGCCACTTCAGCAACTTCAGCCGCAGCAACCCATGTTTTTCATCGCCAGTTGCAGCGCAAACCGCCGGTGGCGGTGAGCGGCCAGGGGGTGTATCTGACCGATGCAGAGGGCAAGACCTACATCGATGCTTCAGGCGGCGCGGCGGTGTCCTGCCTGGGCCATGGGCATCCCGATGTGCTGGCCGCCATGCACGCGCAGATTGACAAGCTGGCTTATGCACACACCAGTTTTTTCACCACGGAAGTGGCGGAAACGCTGGCTGACAAGCTGATCGCCAGCGCGCCCGAAGGCATGAGCCACGTGTATTTCGTCAGCGGCGGTTCCGAGGCCATGGAGGCCGCGCTGAAAATGGCGCGCCAGTATTTTGTCGAGACCGGCCAGCCCCAGCGCACGCACTTCATCGCGCGCAAGCAGAGTTACCACGGCAACACCCTGGGGGCACTGGCCATTGGCGGCAACCAGTGGCGGCGCGAACCCTTTGCGCCCATCCTGATCCCGGCCACCCATGTTTCACCTTGCTACCCCTACCGCGAGCAGCGCGACGGTGAGACGCCCGAACACTACGGTCTTCGCCTGGCGCAGGAACTCGAAGACGCGATTCTGGCGCAGGGTGCAGACCAGGTGATTGCCTTCGTCGCCGAAACCGTGGGTGGGGCCACCGCTGGCGTGCTGGCCCCGGTGCCGGGTTACTTCAAGGCGGTGCGCGAGGTTTGCGACAGGTACGGCGTGCTGCTGATCCTCGACGAGGTGATGTGCGGCATGGGCCGCACCGGCACCCTGCACGCCTGCGAGCAGGAGGGTGTGGCGCCCGATCTGCTGGCGGTGGCCAAGGGGCTGGGGGGCGGCTACCAGCCCATAGGCGCCGTGCTGGCGCAAGGAAAAATTGTGGCGGCGATGCAGGCGGGCTCGGGCTTCTTCCAGCACGGCCACACTTACCTGGGCCATGCCATCGCCTGTGCAGCGGCGCTGGCCGTCCAGCAGGTTTTCGAGCGCGACCAGTTGCTTGCGCAAGTGCGGCAGCGCGGCGATTTCCTGCAGAAGCTGATGCACGCCACCTGGGATGCGCATCCCCACATCGGTGACATCCGCGGCCGCGGTTTGTTCTGGGGCATCGAGCTGGTGCAGGACCGTGCGAAGAAGACACCGTTTGATCCGGCACGCAAAGTGCATGCACGCATCAAGCAGGAAGCCATGGCACGCGGATTGGTGGTTTACCCGATGGGCGGTACGGTCGATGGCCGGTATGGTGACCATGTCCTGCTGGCGCCACCTTTCATCAGCAGCGAATCCGAGCTGGCGATGGTGGTGGAACGGCTGGGGTCGGCCATGGACGCCGCGATTGCCGCGGCGTAAAAATCACGCAGCAAGGCGCAAGAAGCAGGCAGCAAGAAGCATCGTTTACAAACCAGGAGAAATCGAATGAGCAAGAAGTTTTCGTTGAATGTGCTGGGCGCTGCAGGCGCTGGTATGGCCATGGCCGCGGCCCTGATGTCTGCGCCGGCTGTGGCACAGCAAAAATTCGTGACCATCGGCACCGGCGGTGTGACCGGCGTGTATTACGCAGCCGGTGGCGCCATTTGCCGCTTGGTGAACAAGGACCGTGCAAAACACGGCATCCGCTGCTCGGTGGAATCCACTGGCGGCTCGGTGTTCAACGTCAACACCATCAAGGCCGGTGAGCTCGACTTCGGGTTCACGCAGTCGGACGTGCAGTACAACGCCGTCAAGGGCCAGGCCCAGTACAAGGATGGTGCTTACAGCGACCTGCGCGCCGTGTTTGCCGTTCATCCTGAGCCCTTCACCGTGGTGGCACGCAAGGAAGCCAACATCACGAAGTTCGAGGACTTCAAGGGCAAGCGCTTCAACGTCGGCAACCCCGGCTCAGGCACCCGCTCCTCCATGGAAGAGCTGCTGGCCGCGATGGGCTGGAAGCTCG
>CBFGNA010000154.1:0-6057 GCA_965650045.1 uncultured Polaromonas sp. | reverse complement strand
GGTTTGGTCAAGCTCGATGCGATGGAAAACCCGCACCGCCTGCCGGCGGCCCTGCAGGCGCATCTGGGCCAGCGCCTGGGCGCACTGGCGCTGAACCGCTATCCCGACGGCCGCGTCAACGATCTGCGCAAGGCGCTGGCCGCGCACGCCGGCATGCCCGAAGGCTTCGACATCATGCTGGGCAACGGCTCGGACGAGCTGATCTCGCTGCTGGCGATGGCTTGCGATGTGCCCGGCGCCTCCATTCTGGCGCCGCTGCCGGGTTTTGTGATGTACGGCATGAGCGCGCAGCTGCAGGGCCTGAAGTTCATCGGCGTGCCCCTGACGCCCGACTTCGAGCTCGACGAGGCCGCCATGCTGGCCGCCATCGCCGAACACCAGCCGTCCATCATCTACATCGCCTACCCGAACAACCCGACCGCCAACCTCTGGGACGAGGCGGTGATCGACAAGGTCATTGCTGCCGCGCCGGGGCTGGTGGTGATGGACGAGGCTTATCAGCCTTTCGCCAGCCGCAGCTACATCACCCGCATGGCCGCGGAGCCCTCGCGATACGGCCACGTGCTGTTGATGCGCACCATGAGCAAATTCGGTCTGGCCGGCGTGCGCCTCGGCTACATGATGGGCCCGAAAGCGCTGATCGCCGAGATCGACAAGGTGCGCCCGCCTTACAACATCAGCGTGCTCAATTACGAGTGTGCGCTGTTTGCGCTGGAACACGCCGAGGTGTTTGCCGCGCAGGCCGAGGACATCCGCGCCCAGCGCACGCGGCTGGTGGACGCGCTGCAGGCCCTGCCGGGTGTCAAAACCTGGAAAAGCGACGCCAACATGGTGCTGGTGCGGGTGCCCGATGCTGCAAAAACCTTTGAAGGCATGCGGTCCCGCGGCGTGCTGGTCAAAAACGTTTCTAAAATGCACCCATTGCTTGCCGATTGTTTGCGCCTGACCGTCGGCACCGCCGACGAAAATGCCCAGATGCTGGCGGCGCTCAAAGAATCCCTATGACCACCCCCACCGCGCCTGCCCTGGCCCCCCGGACCGCCGAGATCTCGCGCAACACCGCCGAGACCCAGATCACCGTCAAGCTCAACCTCGACGGAACCGGCAAGGCCAGCCTGTCCACCGGCATTGGTTTTTTCGACCACATGCTGGACCAGATCGCCCGGCACGGCCTGATCGACCTGGACATCCAGGCCCAGGGCGACCTGCACATCGACGGCCACCACACGGTCGAAGACGTGGGCATCACCTTCGGCCAGGCCGTCGCCCAGGCCGTGGGCGACAAAAAGGGCCTGCGCCGTTACGGCCACGCTTATGTGCCGCTGGACGAGGCGCTGTCGCGCGTGGTCATCGACTTTTCGGGCCGGCCCGGCCTGGAGATGCATGTGCCCTTCAAGAGCGGCATGATCGGCAGCTTCGACAGCCAGCTCGCCTACGAATTTTTCCAGGGGTTTGCCAACCACGCCTTTGTCACCCTGCACATCGACAACCTGCGCGGTGAAAACGCCCACCACCAGGCCGAGACGGTGTTCAAGGCCTTTGCGCGCGCCCTGCGCATGGCGCTGGAAATCGATCCGCGTGCTGCCGGGGTGATTCCCTCGACCAAGGGTTCGCTGTAGGTTCACGCCAGGATTCATGCATGATTTTGGCCTCCAGCCCTTATCCAGTAAGCGCATCCAGCTATTAATTTTGTAGCAATTTACCGTTTTCACCGTTTCTGATGGTTCAAGCCAACACAGTCGCCGTCGTCGATTACGGCATGGGCAACCTGCGCTCCGTGTCGCAGGCGGTCCAGCACGTCGCCAAAGGCAGCGGCGTCGAGGTGGTCGTCACCTCGCGTGCCGATGAGGTCATGAAGGCTGGACGGGTGGTGTTGCCGGGGCAGGGCGCCATTGCCGACTGCATGCGCGAGCTGGCCGATTCAGGCATGCTGGAAGCGGTGCTTCACGCGGCAGCAAACAAACCCCTGTTTGGCGTTTGCGTCGGCATGCAGATGCTGCTGACCCACAGCCAGGAAGGCCAGCCCGGTGACGGCGGTGCCGGCACCGCCGGCCTGAACCTGATCCCTGGCGAGGTGCTCAAATTCAATCTGGCCGGCCGTACCCAGCCCGACGGCAGCCGCTTCAAGGTGCCGCAGATGGGCTGGAACCAGGTCTATCAGGCGGCGGGTGAGGGCGCGGCGCCGCACCCGGTCTGGTCAGGCGTGCCGGACGGCGCGTACTTCTATTTCGTGCACAGCTTTTATGCGCAGCCGTCGGATGCGCGCCACACTGCGGGCTTTGCCGACTACGGGGCGCGCTTTACGGCAGCCCTGGCACGCGATAATATTTTTGCGACCCAGTTCCACCCCGAAAAAAGCGCAGACCACGGCCTGGCCCTGTACCGCAACTTCCTGCACTGGAAGCCCTGAGCCTCCTCAACGCCTGCCGACGCACGTTTTTTTGCCTGTTGCTGACTGCTTTCTTTCCATCCACCGCTTCGCTCACCGCCCATGCTACTTATCCCCGCGATTGACTTGAAAGACGGCCATTGTGTGCGCCTCAAACAGGGCGACATGGACCAGTCCACCATCTTCAGCGAAGACCCTGCGGCCATGGCGCGCAGCTGGGTGGACAAGGGCGCGCGCCGCCTGCACCTGGTGGACCTGAATGGCGCTTTTGCCGGCAAACCGAAAAACGAGGCGGCCATCAAGAAAATACTGGCCGAAGTTGGCAGCGAGATTGATGTCCAGCTCGGTGGTGGCATCCGGGACCTGGACACCATCGAGCGTTACCTCGACTCTGGCCTGCGCTACGTGATCATCGGCACCGCCGCCGTGAAAAACCCCGGTTTCCTGCAGGACGCCTGCACCGCCTTTGGCGGCCACATCATCGTCGGCCTCGATGCCAAGGACGGCAAGGTCGCCACCGACGGCTGGAGCAAGATGACCGGCCATGAGGTGGTCGATCTCGGCAAGAAATTCCAGGACTACGGCGTCGAAGGCATCATCTACACCGACATCGGCCGCGACGGCATGCTGACCGGCATCAACATCGAGGCCACCGTCAAGCTGGCCCAGGCCCTGACGATCCCGGTGATCGCGTCCGGCGGCCTGTCCAGCATGGACGACATCGACGCCCTGTGCGCGGTGGAAGACGAAGGTGTCGAGGGCGTGATCTGCGGCCGCTCGATTTACAGCGGCGACCTGGACTTTGCAGCGGCACAAGCCCGCGCCGACGAATTGAATGGGTAACCCCCCGAAGCGGCCTCTGGCCGCCTCTCCCCTGGGGGCGCCACCAGCGGCCCGGCGAAGCCGGTTCTGCGGTGGCCCTGACCTCAAACCCCTTTTTGGGTCTGTGCACCTTGCTTGCTAAAAGAATCATCCCTTGCCTCGACGTCACCGGCGGCCGTGTCGTCAAGGGCGTCAACTTCGTCGAGCTGCGCGACGCCGGCGATCCGGTGGAAATTGCCGCGCGTTACAACGAGCAGGGCGCTGACGAGCTGACTTTTCTGGACATCACCGCCACCAGCGACGGGCGCGACCTGATCCTGCACATCATCGAAGCCGTGGCCTCACAGGTGTTCATTCCGCTGACGGTGGGCGGCGGCGTGCGTACGGTGGACGATGTGCGGAGGCTGCTTAATGCCGGCGCCGACAAGACCAGTTTCAACTCGGCCGCGCTGGCCAACCCGCAGGTGATTGAAGACGCTTCGGCCAAATACGGCGCCCAGTGCATTGTGGTGGCCATCGACGCCAAACGCCGCAGTGAGGACGATGCCAAAGCGCGCGGACCGGGCTGGGACGTCTACAGCCATGGCGGCCGCAAGAACACCGGGCTGGACGCGGTGGCATGGGCCAGCGAGATGGCGCGGCGCGGCGCCGGCGAAATTCTGCTGACCAGCATGGACCGCGACGGCACCAAGGCCGGCTTTGACCTGGCGCTGACCCGCGCCGTCAGCGATGCGGTCAGCGTGCCGGTGATCGCCTCCGGCGGTGTTGGCAACCTCGACCACCTCGCCGACGGCATCCAGACCGGGGGTGCCGACGCGGTACTGGCCGCCAGCATCTTCCATTACGGCGAATACACGGTGCAGCAGGCCAAGGCGCACATGGCGGCGCGCGGCATTCCGGTCCGTCTGTAGTTTCGGGCCTTTTTGGTCTTCAGCCCATGTCTGGCGGGCGTATTCAGCTATAAATTTGATAGTGAAGGCTTGCCGCCAGTGGCGCTTCGTCAGCTCCCCACATTTCACGGACAATAGAACAATGAAATGGCTAGACGACATCCAGTGGGACGACAGGGGCCTGATCCCGGTGATTGCGCAGGAAGCGTCCAGCGGCGACGTGCTGATGTTTGCCTGGATGAACCGCGAGGCGCTGCAGAAAACCGCCGAACTCGGCCAGGCCGTGTATTACAGCCGCTCGCGCGGCCGCCTGTGGCACAAGGGCGAGGAGTCCGGCCATCTGCAGACGGTGCACGAAATCCGCATGGATTGCGACAACGACGTGATTCTGCTCAAAGTCACCCAGCTCGGCCATGAGCCGGGCATTGCCTGCCACACCGGCCGGCACAGCTGTTTTTTCAGCCTGTACCGGGATGGGCAGTGGGTGGTGACCGAACCGGTCTTGAAAGACCCGGCGAGCATCTATAAATAAAGAACAAACAACAGCCATGACTTCCCCTGATTCCCTGCAGCGCCTGGCGCGCATCATCGAAAGCCGCAAGCCCGCAGCGGGTGGCGACCCCGCCACCAGCTATGTGGCGCGCCTGTTGCACAAGGGCCCCGATGCCTTCCTGAAAAAAATCGGCGAGGAAGCGACCGAGACCGTCATGGCGGCCAAGGACATCGACCACGGCGGCGCGACGCCCGAGCTCAGCGCCAAACTGGTCGGTGAAGTGGCCGACCTGTGGTTTCACAGCATGATCGCACTGGCGCATTACGGCCTGTCGCCGGCCGATGTGATTGCCGAACTGGAGCGCCGCGAAGGCACCAGCGGCATCGAGGAAAAAGCCTTGCGCAAGGCGCAGGACCGCGAAGCTGCCGAAAAATAAACCCGCTGCGCACAGCGCACACAGGAGGACACCATGAGCGAGACCAATCTGGCCGAGTTCGACACCAAAAGCCCCAACGACCGCCTCGTGATGCATGTGTTGTACGGCCTGCACACCGTGGCCTGGTTCAGCGGCGGCATCTTTGCGGTGATCGCGCTGATCGTCAACTATGTGCGCCGCGGCGAGGAGTCCGATGTGCTCTACATCGATCACCACAACTACATGATCCAGACCTTCTGGTGGACCCTGATGTGGCTGGTGCTGCTGTCGCCGCTGTGGCTGCTGATTGTGTTTTTCATCCCGGCAGCACCGCTGGCCTATAGCATCGTTTTGCTGTGGTATCTGTACCGCTGCATCCGCGGCTGGCTGCGTTTCAACAGCCAGCGTCCTGCCACCCACCATCCTGAACTTTGAGCCCACCCCACCGCCGACCATGAGCCAAGCCAGCCCTGCCCACGACGACAACTGCATTTTCTGCAAGATCGCCGCCGGAAAAATCCCCAGCCGCAAGGTGTACGAAGATGCGGACATCTTTGCCTTCGATGACATCAACCCCTGGGCGCCGGTGCATTTCCTGATGATCCCGAAAGCGCACATTCCCTCGATGGCACAGGTGGGGCCGGCGCACGAAGCCCTGCTGGGCCGGATGATGGCGCTGGCGCCGAAACTGGCGCTCGAAAAAGGCTGCCGGCCCTACCCCGAGGGCGGTTTCCGGATCGTGACCAACACCGGCGCGGAAGGCGGGCAGGAAGTGCACCATCTGCACATCCACGTGATGGGCGGCCCGCGCCCGTGGCTGAAGGGCTAACCCCACCCTCCGCCGCTGAGCGGGTCGCTGCGCCTGCGGTCCGGTCAAGCTGCTTCCGGGCCCTGCGCCGGTGGGATGGTTTCTACAGGGCTATTCGGGCGCAGCGGGATGCAAGGCATTTAGAATGCGCAAAACCTAGTCCAACATTGCAATTAATGATTAGGAGAGAAACATCGGCTCGTTTTCCATATGGCACTGGCTGATCGTGCAGCTGATCGT
>CBFGNA010000153.1:0-6066 GCA_965650045.1 uncultured Polaromonas sp. | reverse complement strand
TTTTGGCGAAGCAAAAGAAAGTTACTTGCCGCCGGGCAACCCCCGGCTTGTTGGCGAACCTGAAGCCTTGAGGCAAAAGACGGCTTCGACAGGCTCAGCCCGAACGGTGAGGGTCACCGAACACGGATCCCGCGTCAGTCCAGGATGACGGACCCGGAACCTAGTCCGCCACCACCACAGGCACCCGCAACGCCAGCGCACACATCAACTCGTAGCCCACGGTGCCGGCAGCATATGCAATCTCGTCGATGGACAACACCGCTCCACCGGAGGAGCGTCCCCACAGGGTGACCTCGCTGCCGATCACGGCGGTGGGCACCGGCGTCAGGTCCACCGTCACCATGTCCATGCTGACACGCGCCACCAGCCGGGTGCGCACGCCGTCCACCAGAATGGGGGTGCCGGTGCTGCAGTGCCGTGGGTAACCGTCGGCATAACCGCAGGCCACCACGCCAATACGCAGCGGTCCGTCGGCGCTGAAGCTGGAGCCGTAACCCACGGTGTCGCCGGCTGCCAGGTGCTGGATACCGATGATTTTTGACGACAGGGTCATGGTGGGCTGCAAATCCCAATCGGCGGTGCTGTGTTCAGGAAAGTCGGGCGAGCTGCCATACACCGCGATGCCGGGCCGTATCCAGTCGGATTTTTCGCCCAGGGCCGCGCCATGGCGCAAGGCGGCCGCACTGTTGCTCAGGGTCCGTTCGCCAGGCAGGTCGTGCGTCACGGCCTCGAAGGCCTGCAACTGCGCGGCAATGCCCTTGGGCCCGTCGGCATCGCTGAAGTGGGTCATCAGCGAAATTTCTTCCACCTGCGGCAGGGCATTGAGCCGCGTCCACGCCGCGCGATAGCGTTCGGGCGTGAAGCCCAGGCGGTTCATGCCGGAGTTCATTTTCAGGAAAACCCGGTGCGGCAGTTGCGTCTTGTGCGTGGCCAGCATGTCGATCTGCTCGTCGCAGTGCACCGTGTGCCACAAACCCAGGCGCGAACAGAGCTCCAGATCCCGCACTTCAAAACAGCCTTCCAGCAGCAGGATGGGGCCGCGCCAGTCCAGCGCGCGCAGGCGCCGGGCCTCGTCCAGGTCCAGCAGGGCAAAGCCATCCGCGCCGCGCAGGCCCTCAAAAGCGCGCTCGATGCCGTGGCCGTAGGCATTGGCCTTGACCACTGCCCAGACGCGGGCATCCGGCGCAGCTGCCCGCGCGCGCGCCAGGTTGTGGCGAAGGGCGGCGCCATGGATGGTGGCAAGAATCGGGCGGGGCATGGCGCAGGCTGTTGGACAGGGTAGGGGGAAGGCGCGCCGCGGGTTAACACAGCGTTCACAGGGTCAATTTGGGGATTTTGCCAGCTTGCCGCGTGCTATAAACCTTGATCGTCAGGAGACATTCACTTTATCGCGTGGCTAGCAGGCCAAATCCATGAACCCACTGCCACTCAACCGCGCCTCGCTGCGCCATGCAGCGCCGCAAACCACCGGTCCGCTTGCCGTCCTGACGCGTTCGCAATGGTGATCAGCACAGTTTAATGAAGCGCGGTTTTTACACCATCATGGCGGCGCAGTTTTTCAGCTCACTGGCTGATAACGCGTTGTTCGTCGCCGCCGTCGAGTTGCTCCGGACCAGTGGCGCGCCCAAATGGCAGCCGGCCGCGCTGGTGCCGATGTTCGCGCTGTTTTATGTGGTGCTGGCGCCGTTCGTCGGGGCTTTCGCCGATGCCCGGCCCAAGGGCAATGTCATGTTCATCAGCAACGCCATCAAGGTGGTGGGCTGCCTGATGATGCTGTTCGGCACCCATCCGTTGCTGGCCTATGCGATTGTCGGCCTCGGCGCTGCTGCCTATTCCCCCGCCAAGTACGGCATCCTGACCGAGCTGCTGCCGGCCTCGCAGCTGGTCAAGGCCAACGGCTGGATCGAGGGCCTGACGATTGCCTCCATCATCCTCGGTGTGCTGCTGGGCGGCCAGCTGGTCGGCCATTCGGTGTCGCACCTGCTGCTGTCCTTCGATTTCCCGGTGTTCACCACAGGCATCGACACCCCGCCGGAAGCCGCCATCTGCGCGCTCATCATCCTGTATGTGCTGGCGGCCTGGTTCAACACCCGCATTCCGCACACCGGTGTCGAGATGCGGGCCATGCCGCGCAACAAGCTGGAACTGCTGCCCGACTTCTGGAACTGCAATGCGACCCTGTGGCGCGACAAGCTGGGCCAGATCTCGCTGGCCACCACCACCCTGTTCTGGGGCGTTTCGGGCAACCTGCGTTACATCGTTCTGGCCTGGAGCGCGGCGGCGCTGGGCTACAGCACCACGCAGGCCTCCTCGCTGGTCGGGGTGGTGGCCATCGGCACAGCGGTCGGCGCCATTCTGGCGTCGGTGCGGATGCGTCTGGAACACGCCACCAGCGTGATGCCGCTGGGCATCGCCATGGGCATTCTGGTGATCCTGATGAACTTCATCACCAACGTGTGGGTGGCTGCGCCCTTCCTGATCCTGCTGGGTGGCCTGGGCGGCTTTCTGGTGGTGCCGATGAACGCGCTGCTGCAGCACCGGGGCCACAACCTGATGGGCGCCGGGCGTTCGATTGCGGTGCAGAACTTCAACGAGCAGGCCTGCATCCTGGCGCTGGGCGCCGGCTACAGCCTGTCCACCGGCATGGGCCTGTCGGCCTTCGGCGCGATCACCACCTTCGGCGTGGTGGTGGCGGGCTTCATGTGGCTGATCAAGCGCTGGCACCGCAGCAACTGCATCAAATACAAGGAGCAGGTGGATCACCTGCTGACCATCGCCCGCAGCGACAAGTCGCATTGAGGCAGTGATGTGCCGCAACAAAACCGGGCGACCCGCCTGCCCCGGCGCGTGCCGTAAACATCCCGGCGGGTATCAGGCCCATTCACCCACGGAGACCCGGCCATGGCAGCGGTAAGTGCCATCCTGTTCAACGCCCTGGTCTGGGGCCTCTGCTGGTGGCCCATGCGCCATCTGCAGCAATACGGCCTGCACCCGCTGTGGACCACCAGCCTGGTTTACCTGCTGATTGCGCTGGGCATGCTGCTGCTCAGGCGCGACGCCTGGCGCGGCGTGCTGGCGCACCGCAACCTGTGGCTGCTGGCCCTGTTCACCGGGCTGACCAACGTCGGCTTCAACTGGGCCGTGACCGTCGGTGACGTGGTGCGCGTGGTGCTGCTGTTTTACCTGATGCCCGCCTGGTCGGTGCTGGTGGCCTGGGCGCTGCTTGGTGAAAAGCCGTCGCGCGCCTCGCTGCAGCGGCTGGCGCTGGCCATGGGTGGCGTGCTGATCGTGCTCAAGGCCCCCGACGCGGCCTGGCCGCTGCCGCAAGGCGCCGAAGACTGGCTGGCGATCTTGGGCGGCTTCAGTTTTGCCGTGACCAATGTGCTGCTGCGCCGCTCTGCGGCAGCCGCAGGCAGCGCGCGCATGCTCGCCATGTTCGGCGGCAGCGGCCTGATGGCGGGCGCAGTGGCGCTGGCCGGCATGGGCAGCCAGATCGTGCCTGCGCCGGCGCTGGCATGGGCCGGCCTGCCGGTGTTGCTGGGCCTGGGCCTGGCCCTGATGGCCAGCAACGCGGCGCTGCAGTATGGCGCGGTGCGGCTGGCCGCAAGCACCACCGCGATTGTCATGCTCACCGAAATCCTGTTTGCCAGCCTGTCATCGGCGCTGCTGGGCGCGGCCGATCTCACGCCGCGTATCCTGCTGGGCGGCAGCATGATTGTCGGCGCCGCCCTTTTGGCGGCCATGGCGCCGGCGGAATAGCGTCACGCCTGTCCACTTGCTTTTCCGTTCGTCCTGAGCCTGTCGAAGGATGCGCCTGAAGGCCCGCGTCTGGAGTCACAGGTGGCCCCATACCTGCTCGCTGCAGTACATTCGGAAGTCCAACCAGGAGCCTCCCATGAGCAGCATTTACGATTTCGACGCCCAGCAGATCAATGGCCAGGACATCTCGCTGTCCACCTACCGCGGCCAGGTGATGCTGATCGTGAACACGGCCAGCAAGTGCGGGTTCACGCCGCAGTTTGGCGGCCTCGAAGAGCTGCACAAGACTTACGCCGGCAAGGGACTGGTGGTGCTGGGCTTTCCATGCAACCAGTTCGGCTCGCAGGATCCGGGCGCCAACGGCGAGATTGCCGAGTTCTGCCAGGTCAACTACGGCGTCAGTTTTCCGATGATGGGCAAGGTCGAGGTCAACGGCCCGGCTGCGCACCCGCTGTACAAATGGCTGTGTGCCGAAGCACCCGGCCTGCTGGGCAGCAAATCCATCAAGTGGAACTTCACCAAGTTCCTGGTGGGCAAGGACGGCCAGGTGATCCGGCGATATGCGCCCACCGACAAACCGGCCGACCTGGCCAAGGACATCGACAAGGCGCTGGCCGCCTGACTCAGCATCACATCGGGCTTCAGCCCTTATCCCGCGGGCGCAAGCAGCTACCTATTTAATAGCATTCAAGCCACAGACAAGGCTTGATCCAGCACCTCGACCCAGTGCCTGACCGGCGTCGCCGTGCCGCTTTGCAGATGGGTGATACAGCCAATGTTGGCCGACACAATCACTTCGGGCGCTGCCGCTTGCAGGTGCCCGAGCTTGCGGTCACGCAGCTGGGTCGCGATCTCTGGGTTCAATACCGAGTAGGTGCCGGCCGAGCCGCAGCACAGATGGGATTCGCTGCTGGCCAGCGCCACCTCGAAGCCGAGCGCACCCATCAGGGTTTCAACGCCGCCGCGCAACTGCTGGCCGTGCTGCAGGGTACAGGGCGGATGGAACACCACCTTGCCGGCCGTTGCACGCACCTTGCCCTGCAGCTCGCCGACCAGCTTGGGCATCAGCTCGCTGAGGTCGCGCGTGAGTTCGCTGATGCGCGCCGCTTTCGCCGCATAGGCCGGATCGTCCTTCAGGTGATGGCCGTATTCCTTGACGGTGACACCGCAGCCCGAGGCATTCATCACGATGGCTTCGACACTGTCCACCATCGGCCACCAGGCGTCGATGTTGCGCCGCATCTCGTCCTTGCCGCCGTCCTGGTCGTTCAGGTGAAACTTCACGGCGCCGCAGCAGCCGGCTTTGGGCGCGAGCAGGGTCTGGATGCCGGCAGCGTCGAGCACGCGCGCGGTCGCCGCATTGATGTTGGGCATCATGGCCGGCTGCACGCAGCCCGCCAGCATCAGCATCTTGCGCGGGTGCTCGCGCTGCGGCCAGGCGCCGGCCGCTTGCGGTGCCGGCACTTTGGCCTTCAGCGCGGCCGGCAGCAGGCCGCGCACCGCCTGGCCAACTTTCATGGCCGGCGCAAACAACGGCGACGGCAAGCCTTCTTTGAGCGCCCAGCGCAAGGCTTTCTCGCCGGCTGGTCTGGGCACGCGTTCATCCACCAGCTTGCGGCCGATATCGACCAGGTGGCCATACTGCACACCGCTGGGGCAGGTGCTTTCGCAGTTGCGGCAGGTCAGGCAGCGGTCCAGATGCAGCTGCGTGGTGCGCGTCGGCGCTTCCCCTTCGAGCACCTGCTTGATCAGGTAAATGCGCCCGCGCGGGCCGTCGAGTTCGTCGCCGAGCAACTGGTAAGTCGGGCAGGTCGCGGTGCAAAAACCGCAGTGCACACACTTGCGCAAAATCGCCTCGGCGGCCAGGCCGTCGGCGTCGTTCTTGAATTCGGGAGCGAGATGGGTTTGCATGGCCAGCCGGGATCAAAAGTCGGGGTAGAGGCGGCCGCGATTAAAAATGCCAGCCGGATCGAATTCTTGTTTCAGCTGGCGGTGAATCCGGTCCAGCGGCGGTTTCAAGGCATCAAATCGGCCTCCAGCCCTCGCCGGCTGTGCGCCAGCAGCTATGAAAAGCGTAGCACTTCCACCGGCCGCGGCAGCGGCGGCGCGCAAGGCGGCCGCATCGCCCGGCAGGGCGCGCACCCAGCGCAGCCCGCCGTGCCACTCGACCAGCGGCGGCTCGGGCAGGTCCAGCACAGGGGCGGTCTGCGGCACCGACAGGCGCCAGAGGTCGCGCTCGCCGCGTTCGAGGAACCAGGGCAATTGCTGGTCGCGGCACAGGGTCCAGTCGGGTGCGGTGGCCGCGTT